>JAHCSU010000444.1 GCA_023522315.1 Nostoc sp. CCCryo 231-06 | reverse complement strand
CTTATTAAATTGGCATTTTAATTGTTAGTTTGGCATAACAAGTACTGAAGAACCAAAATTACTAATTGTCTCGTCTCATTAAGTGCTAAGATATCGCAGATTTCACCTTTAACAGCATACTGTCGTTTTAAAGGTATTAAGCCTGATAACTGCTGTAGGTTATCCCAAACAAAATCTTCTAATGCTGCTTCTGATGCAAATTCCCAACCAGTTGCTGTTTTACGTAGTGCTGCACCAGCTAGCATATATTCGTCACTGCAATATTAATAGAGTACTGAGTATTATGGCATAACACGAGCGCACCCAAAGTGGATGCTAAAAAATAAAGTTATTCTGTAGGTTTTAACCAGCCAATAATGTCTTTATCAGTGTTTCTGTATAGTGTTTCCTCGTATTGGCAATCACAAATTCTTAGATCATATTTATGGCGTGGGAAGGAGAAAGATCCAAAATACGCCTGTTGAATAGAACCATCTTTCATTAGGAAAAGATAAACTCCATAGCTGTCAGGCATTTCCTCGGATAATTCAAATTTGAATGTTTTATTTGTCATTGTAATCCTGATTTAACTACCAATAAATTTTTGTACAGAGTTAAAATCCTTGTATTTCTAACAGTCTGAGTTTTTCTAACTTCCTGTTTAGGAGTGAGGCATCACTTTCTGGTTCAGCATTTTCATCCTGATACCGTTCCCCTTCCAGCCATTCCAACAGTTCAGTTTTCGGACGAAATGACATTATAGGGCGCTTCTGGTTGTAATTTTCTTGAGCTTGGTAAAGTGCATCACGATTGGCTTCATTCCATCGCTGCTGATTAGACAAGGCAGAAGATTTGTTCGCAAACTCATCCACCTGTCTACTTGCTGAGAGCCACGCTTGTCAGATTGCAGACAGGTGGAATCGTCTACTCACGCGCCTTTCATCCCACAGCAAACGGAGTACCGTTATGCAGTGGGGATTCCCGTCTGTTTAGCTAAAAAGGGATAATTTCCCATTTAGTGCCAGAAAACCCATCTGCGGTGGGCGCTAGTCCAACAGTTCCATCTCCTGTTCTACCATCTAAGAATTTAGGATTATCTACATCTCCAAAACACTTTATCGTTACTGCATCAGCGCTCACGGTACTAAGTCCCCATCTAGTGCCAGATAAGGTTCCACCTGGATTGGCATCTGCGGTGGGCGCTAGTCCAACAGTTCCATCTCCTGTTCTACCATCTAAGAATCTAGGACCATCTACATCTCCCAAACACTTAAACGTTATTGCATCATTGACAACACTAAGTTCCCATCTAGTGCCAGAAAACCCATCTGTACTAGGTGCTAGTCCAACAGTTCCATCTCCTGTTCTACCATCTAAGAATCTAGGACTATCTATATCTCCCAAACACTTTAATTTGACGACGGTTTGAGTATTGTTGGAGATGTTAGAAGTGCCGTAAGTGACAAAAGCATGGTCAGACCAAATTGCACCTTCCGGTTGCACCAGTCCTGTTACAGCCGGAGTTTCAAATTGAACCATATAGTCCAACTTCCCTCCGCTTTGTTGAGTCGGTTTATCAGGAGGACATATAATACCAACCGGAGTCGTCCACGTTGGTTCACGATTGTAGTCTCCAAGTGCATACCATGGTTGGGCAGCGTTATTGATATTAGTTATCAATCCGGCTGCGTCACCGCCACCACCAGAAAAAGCATGTAAGGTATAAACATGATCACGTCCGATATGCATTCCTATGCTAGGTCGTCCATTAGGTAGCCCAGGAGCTATATAGATTAGGTCGTTAGGCTGAGTCTTTGAACAAATTGCAAGATTGACTCGACCACCATTAGGATCTGATTCTAGCCAAAGAATATAAACATTTTCAGGGCGGGTTTGAGTACCAATATTCCACTTTACGTACCGCCATCTATAATTCGGAGGTGGTGGTGATATTTTTAGCCACTGAGGTGGTTGTTCGTCTGATACATTGCTCGACGGTAGCGCACCAGCTTCCTGCAAACAGACATAAGCGTAAGTATTAACAAGCGGCTTCACGTATGCGTTCCACTTATTATCAAGGCTGTCATTTCCACCTTGCATATTCCAAGTAACCATTGACGCTGTAACTGCATTAGCCCTCAAATTACCAATTAATGAAAAACTTCCTACAGTTGCTGTTCCAGCAACAAAGCCACCCGTTATCTTTAAAAACTGACGACGAGAAATATCTAACATAGTGATTGATTACTCCACTAATTTTCTATTAATTTAAGACCAAAAAGGATTTGAAAACTAGGCAGTGCAACTAAATATTAATATACTCACTTGTGCGATATATATACCAAATTAATGGGTTTTCTAGTCTTAATAAAGAGTTACATTTTTTGATATAAGATAATTTGTATTTTCGAGAGAATTCGATTTGTTTTGTTTATAGCCTTATGAGATTTTACAGTTATTTAGATATTTAAGGAATCCTTTTTAGTTTTTATTAGTAAATAAGATGCGTTTGCCCTGGCTATAAGAGTAAGCAATTCCACTGGAGCATTTGATAAAGAATTAAACAATGTATGGTTAATCCTTTATCTATAGCCGAAGTTTATCAAATTTGTGTAAAAAGATTACTAAATGTCTCAAGAATAGATTGATGCTACTGTTCACCAAGGTTAAGCTGGTAATAATATGAACATGAAACCTTTTTATCCTGATAACTTAAATGACCACTAATAGTTTATCAATTAGTCAGGAATATCCCCATTCTATTACGTCTAAGCGTAGACGGTTAAATGTGCAAATTGCACAAGAAGAGGTTTATACCTTCTTCATAAAAATTGTCAATACAATGTCGCCAGATGACGTTTTACGCGAATTCAAAGCTGTATTTATAGATGGTCTTGATTTACAATATTCTCATTCTATACCTCGGGTATACAAGATTTTTTTAAATGACAAAGAACAGGATTTTTATAATACAATAAAGCGATGTGTATACATATTAATTAATACTTGGAAAACTAGCAGAAAAGATAAATATATCCAAAATTTAGTTAACTTATTTGCTATTAAAAACTTAAAAGTAAAAGCCAATAATTTTCCAGCTATAAATATCTGTAAAAGCTGGCTAGAGAATTTTATAAACAGCAAAGACTATCAACAAATAAAACTATTCGCTGCTAAACATGACGAATTATCAAAAGGTCATTGGACTAATCGCTACACTTCCTATTTATTAGTTGCTCAATCTGTTAATGAGAATAATCCAAGAGAGCAACAAGAGGCTGCTAGAAAGCTTTATAAACAGATAAAAGACAAATTTAAGTTTGAACTGGCAATGTATATTGCTCGTTCTCAATCTGCCGTCTCAAGCACAATACGCTATAAAAATCCCAGTGTTTTGGGAGATAATGCTCTGCGTTTAATAAAAGCAATTATTTTAAAAAAAGGTGCGTTTAGCCATGAGAATATTGCCAATATATTTATCAAGCAAACTCAAGGGAAAACCCTTGAACAATTTAAAGCAAGTATAGAAAAATATCTATTTTTTTCTGTAGATAATCAAGAATTAGTTAAAACTTTGCGGCAGCAGTTTGCAGAAATTTTATCTTTATGGAAGAAAGATTATAATCAAGAAATTATCACTAAAGAATTATTTTTGAGAGCCTGTAATCGAGTGATTGATTGTTTTACAACAGAAAATGGGAAAGAACCTTCGTTATTATTTATATTATTGCTTACCCAAGGTCACTCTTTAACGTTAGTGATTATACTCTTAAAGACTATTTTGATTTCTCGAAATTCCCGTAGGCATTTAGAGATTAAAATTGCTCATCTGATTGGTTATTACGAAAAATATCCTGAAGATGAGTGCAAGTGGGTAATCAATTTTATGGAAATTTTTAATATAACGTTTGCAATTTACGCAGAAAATGTAGAATACAACTTGATTAAGATGGAAGAAGACGAAAGCAGTAATCCGCAATTAAATCTGGATGCTTATCGGGTGTTTTCACAGATGAAGGTGGATAGACAAAAGAGAGTGTCGTCTGATTCATGATTTAGCAAGGCGTTCGTCTAGCCAAGCCAAAGCAGCACCCGCAGTTTCAGCTAGAATACTAATGAGGCGATATAGAGCGATCGCACTAAATACTAGAGCAGATGGAAAGTGGTGTCGTAAAAGTTCATACGCAGTCGCTTCAAACACACCTAATCCACCAGGCGCACCCGGAATAACAAGCCCCAACAACCAAGCGGAGCTAAAAGCTCCTAATAACAAAGGAATTTGATTCACATTCAACGAACCCAAGGCGAACATAGTTAATATAAACCCAGTAGCGCGTAGTCCCATAAAGCCCAATTCTCCTAACAAAGCTCGTAGAGGATAGCTTTTAAGACTGAAGGGAACAGTTGGTTCAGTCGTGAGAGCAGACTTTTTTGCTTTCAATTTGTACAAAAAGCGAATAACTGGGTTTAAAAACCAAGGATGAATCGCACAAAGAACTATAGCTAAACTCAGTAATTGTAGTATTTGCAGAACAAAAGTACTATTAGCTGCTGCAAATTGGCTACTGCATAAGACAATGATAATTAAAGCAGCCGTTAGCATGAGTAGGGGTTCTAGCAAAACGCTTAAGGTGGCTGCACCAGCAGAAACATTGGCATTTTTGGCGGCTACAATTCGCCCGTAGTAATGCCAGATATTACCTGGTAAATACTTTGCTATGTTCGTTTTTAGGTAAACTTGGATGAACTGGGGAGGCGATACAGGTTGATTTAAGTCTTGCAGAATCCAAGTCCAGATCCAGCCTGCCCAAGTATGTGCTAGTAAAGTGACGCCTGTAGCGATCGCTATAATTGCCCATCCTACCCCATCAATGCGGATAGCAGTCACTCCAATCCAATTATCCTTCAGAGCTTTCGCTAAAAAAAACAGCGTTCCGCCCAAAATTATCCAACGTAAAAATTGCTTCATGAATTTAGTAATTTAACGGTTAGAACAACAAGGGGCCAATGCCTTAACTCTTACAGTACCTCAGCTACCTATTCAAAGCTTTTGAAGTATCAAACAGGTTGATGTAAGTAAGTGGGTCAAATTAAATATAAAACCTCACCCTGCCTCCGGCTTCCCTCTCCTTGTTAAGGAGAGGGATTGAGGGTGAGGTTTGATATAGATGTTTAATTACGCCTACCTACTTAGTTCATTTTACGAAAGCTATATTACTTTATTTTATATCTCTCTAGAGTTAGATAAAAATATTCTATTGCTCCTAATTAAAATGTGGCCTGCGCTAGAGGTAAAGTTAATTTTATTATTCATATCCTTAAATAGAGGTTATCAAAGATTAGGCAAGCAAAACAAGCTAATAGTTTGCTGACCAATCCAATTATTCAGCAAACTCTTAACTTATTAATATTTTGGTAAGGAGGACTACGTGAACGCTGTGAGACTATTCTTGAAAAAAATAAGATTGCGCCAGATAGTAACTATCTTTTTAGCTGGACTATTGTTGATAGTTAGCACTGCTTGTAGTGGGGCAAATTCTCAAGGTGCAAATCCACAAAATCCTGCTGTACAAGCTGGTGGAGCAAACAATCCTTATAAAAATGGTGGAGACAACTATACCAACAACAGATTGTCTACCGATCCGAAAATAACAAACCCAAAAGCCAATCAGGGACGCGACCAAGCTAGCTTACAACCAAGTTCGCAATTGTTGATTGCTACAAATAGAGAATCCGAGATACTTTATCCTGGTGCTGAGACACCAGCAGGTCGAGTCCAGAAAGAAGCAGAACTGCCAATTATCACAGATAAAGACTTCCGACAAGCTGAACCAGGTGGTTTGATTCAGAATGAACCAAACGTAGGAGATCGGATTCAAGACAGGATTGAGACTGTAAAAGAGAATCTCGAAAAAGCTTCCGGCTTTTTGAAAGATAAGGGGGATGAAGCTGCTGCTAGACCTGAATTACAAAAAAATCCAGCAGTAGGCAGATAGAACTCTTATTTTTTCTGAGTCGTTGGATGTAAAATCAATTCCAAATGCTATCTTGGTTGAAGTTTAACTTAGTCACAAAAATGCACGG
>JAHCSU010000443.1 GCA_023522315.1 Nostoc sp. CCCryo 231-06 | reverse complement strand
TCAACTGGTGGAACACCCTACCCAAGGCTCGACATTTAGTGTAACTGAGCGTCCAAAAATGCCGCCTGATATGTATATTCCGTTGTTACTGATGATGTTAGGCAGCTATTTCTTGGTGGCTGCGCTGACAATCTATCGTACCAATACCTTGATTTTGCAACGTGAAAGCAGCAAACAGTGGGTGATTGATGAATGCAAACGGCTATATCGTTAAATTATTGCTAAGCTTGTCCTAGCTAAAGTGTCGCCTTTTAAATCTATAGCCTTTAGCTTTAATCCTATATCTTCAATCTATTAGCCAAACCTGAGGTCACCAATGAGCCCGTATTTTCATAATTTTGCCGAGTTTATCGCCATGGGTGGGCATGGTAGTTATGTGTGGTCAACTTGGCTACTGACCTTACTAGGCATTGTCGCGCTTGTCTTTTTTAGTCGTAGTCAGCGTAAAGCAACCTACCGAGATATCACTACCCAGCAGGCGCGCCAACAACAGCGTCATCAGCGTACGGCTAAGAGCAGTGGATAGGATAATAGTATCTATCGCCCTAATCGGTGTTATAATAGACAAGTAGCCCGTAGGGTTTGGTTCATCAAAAGTGAGATGAAAAAAAAGCGATGAATAAAGTACGACAA
>JAHCSU010000442.1 GCA_023522315.1 Nostoc sp. CCCryo 231-06 | reverse complement strand
TGCCAAAAAACGATTATCCAGTATTGAACAGTCGTCTGTTCTTTGAGTGCTGGCTATCTTATGCTATGGATAACAGCTTAACAAGTATGCGAGATTTGTTTAAAAGATTAAACAACACAGGATTCGATGTAGATATTTCTACTTTCTCTAAAGCAAATTTGCATCGAAGCCAAAAACCATTTCAAGAAATTTACCAAAAATTAAATGAATTAGTACAAAAGAAAGTTCAAAAAAAGTTACACGATAAATATGCGATTTGTCCAATAGATTCAACAATTATTACTCTCACCAGTAAATTGTTATGGGTACTAGGACACCATCAAGTAAAACTTTTCAGTTCTCTAAATCTAGCTACTGGAAGTCCATCAGATAACTTCATAAACTTTGGACATGACCATGATTATAAATTTGGTTCTAAAATGATGTCTAGTCTCCCAATAAATGCCGTTGGGGTAATGGATAGGGGTTTTGCTGGACTAAAATTTATTCAAGAATTAGTACAAGAAAACAAATATTTTGTCTTGCGGATAAAAAATAATTGGAAACTAGAATTTGAGGAATCAACTGGGTTGGTTAAAGTTGGTGCATCTGACAATGCTCAAGCTTATAGAGTGATTAATTTTTGTGATTTAGAAACGAAAACTGAGTTTCGCTTAGTGACTAATTTACCTGAGTCAGGAGATGCAGCAGTTACTGATGATGAAATTAGGGACATTTATCGATTACGTTGGGGAGTCGAACTATTGTGGAAGTTTTTAAAAATGCACTTAAAACTTGACAAGTTAATTACTAAGAACGTCAATGGTATCACTATACAAATTTATGTTAGTTTAATAGCTTATCTAATTTTACAAATATTATCTATCCCACAACAATGGGGACATACGCTATTAGATAAATTCCGCTATTTACAATCTTGTATGTGTCAGAAAATCAGTTATGTTCATTGGTTCGAAGAGATGATGTCATGTTGACTATTTTACGCTTTTTAGAGTTAGTGTAACTAGGAATGTAAAGTTTTGTATCAGGATTCAACATTTCTGTAAGCTAACTAAATATATTCTTAGAATTTCAACGTGACTAGTAAAATCTCTTTTTTCTGTCTGCGCCACGGACACTTTGCTCAAGTCGGGAAACCCGCCCACGCAAGTGTCATTTGGGAGCATCTGCGGTTAAAAAGTAATTAATTTAACCACAAAGACGCAGACAACACAGAGGTAAGAAGTTAAATATAGCGGTTCTCGTTTGCATAAAGTACATTTCTTAACCTCACCCATAACCCCTCTCCTTGCCAAGGAGAGGGGAGTGTTTGCTGTCTTCAAATAGGGGGTGAGATGACACTGTATTGCACCGAAGTGAGAACGGTGAGAACCGCTATAGTATTTTCTTGACAAGCTTAAATTAATTCCTATAGTATATTAATTTACATGTAGCTCGGTAAAACAAATAATACAAAATAATCATGAGCAGTAAAGTTAGCATTTTGATAGCAGCAGTATTACTTGCAAATTCTACAGCAGTAAAACCTTCCAGTGCGACAGAAAAAAATCCGGCTTTGCTTGCTAATAATATTAGCTCTATAGCTTCGGCTCCAATTAAAATAGCACAAGCTATAGAACCTAGAGTTATTAAGCTTCGTCTAGCAGATTCTGGTGTTTCAGTAGGAAGTGTCTTGTCTTGGGGATTTGCTGGTTTGATTCAAAAAAGATCCACTGATTGGGTACGTTTAGAAATAAGTGATAATCAAGTCAAAGTAGTACATACAACAAGAACAACTAATTGGTTAACTCAGGCTTCTAAATGGTGGGATCATCCTGTCAGGAAAATTGCTTTTAAGCCAGATTCTTGTCAAGTAGATAACGTGTCAAATCAAGGTGGCTCAGATATAGAAACCCAACTAAGAGACATAAAAAAATTATACGATTCTAAATTAATAACAGAGCAACAGTATCAAGAATTGCAGCGTAAAGTTATTAATCAAATAAATTCAACACCAAATCAAACTACCACTAATAGCTCTGAATGTGTCCTATTAGGAGAAAATGCGACAGTGCAACTGAAAAATATTAGTTTAGTGACTAAAGGAGAGTTTAAAATTGAATATTTAGAAGGTAATGAATGGAAATATGCAGCTTTTAGAGTACCAGAAAAAGAATATCGGTAGCGGCCTACAATCAAGAAATTTTTCCACCTGTAAATTTTTCGTTTATGTAGCACTTTTCTTTTACTCTACTCTCTCTTGTAAAAGGAGAAAGGTATTGAATCTTACTCCCCAACGCTAGTAGGGAAGACGCTGTTTTTGTTAGTTCAATACTGTTCGATTAAGCCAACGGATGCGATTTATCGGGTTTTTGTGATCTTATCTTAGAGGGCGTTTCCCATTCACATGCGGTACAACATTATATAGCGAAGTGTAAGGGCACGGCAGTGCCGTGTGTATCTCACGTAAACGAGAAACGCTATAGCAATCCTGAATCATTGCTGAGAAACAAGAACCCCGACTTCTTTAAGAAGTCGGGGTTCTACGGATTACATTTATTACAAATTAAATATAATGCACTACTGGACGACACGATCGCACTGTGAAAGTATGTACGTACTGTTCAATAAATTTGTGTAGAAATGATAAATACTTACAGCATAATAGTTTCAGCGATTATAGTGGAATGAGCGATGTCTACGATGGTCACTGAGCTTGCCGTTGGCGCAGCCTCTCGTAGAGAAGTGCGGGCTTTGCCTACGCTTGACTAAGTAGACGCATAAACTATCATTTGGAATGCAAAAATATAGGTGTCGGAAAAAAATAAATTTTTCCAATTTGGCAAACAGTCCATCAGTTTGGAGAACACTTGGCACAAAAATCAGGACTGAATTTACAGTATTGGCTACCTGTCAATTGGTAAGCTGTACAATAAGGAAAACTGCTAAGTTCAATTTTAGCTGCTTGGAATTTGGAAGCATTTGGCAACGTTTCAGTAAGTTTGCTTTTCTCAGCCAGAAGCATAGCTAAAAGCTTAGGAAACGCCATGCAAGCAGCAATGTTGAGCAGCGTTAGCAGTATAGCGTCTATCAAATTCATAGGTAATCATCTCCTGTGAAACGTAGGCGTAGGCGTAGCCCGTCGTAGACATCGCTGTTATTAGCTGCAAACATAATCATTGCTTGCAGTCTATGTAAATTAACTTTAACATAAATTTTTGTAAATATAAACGTGGAATTCCTGGAATTATCATACACAAAGGGGAATGTGGATAATAAGGACGGTTATTGTAGCGTAATAACAAAATAAGCTGGAAAACGATCCGTTTACGATATTTAGGTAAGGTGTTATGTCAAAAACCCAAACCGCGTCTTCTTTTTTATCTAACATCAGTGAGCAAGAACGTCAGGCATTAAAGCGGTTGGTAGATTACACAAATGTGGAATCGCTACCAGAAGTTTGGCCTTTGGCAGCTGGGCGATTTGGTGATGTTGTTGCCCTCCGCAACCCTCATGCTAAACCAGAAGTAGCCATTACTTATACCCAGTTGGCAGAGCAAATGCGACTATTTGCTGCTGGGTTGCAGGCGTTGGGAGTGAAGGTAGGCGATCGCATTTCCTTAATTTCTGACAACAGTCCTCGCTGGTTTATTGCCGATCAAGGCATAATGACTGCTGGAGCCGTTGATGCGGTGCGTAGCTCCCAAGCGGAAAAAGAAGAACTGCTGTTTATCATCGCTAATAGTGGCAGTACGGCAATAGTAGTTGAGGATTTAAAGACACTTAAAAAACTGCAAGACCGTCTCAAAGATTTACCAATTGAGGTGGTAATATTACTTTCGGATGAAGCACCACCGACAGACGAAACCCTAAAGGTGCTGAACTTTGCCCAGTTGCTCGAAATTGGGAAAAATCATAATTTTGTGCCAGTCAAGCAAAATCGTGATGCTCTAGCAACCCTAATTTACACCTCTGGCACCACAGGTAAACCCAAGGGTGTAATGCTGTCTTACAACAACTTGATGCATCAAGTGACAACCTTTGGCACTGTATTGCAACCAAATGCTGGCGATATGGTTCTCAGTATCCTGCCTTCGTGGCATAGCTATGAACGAACTGTTGAATATTATTTACTATCTCAAGGTTGCACGCAAGTTTATACCAACTTACGCTCTGTGAAAGCAGATTTGAGACAATTTAAACCCAACTACATGGTGGGTGTACCCCGCCTGTGGGAATCGATTTATGAAGGAGTGCAAAAGCAGTTCCGCGAACAACCAGCCAAAAAGCAACGCCTAATTAACTTCTTATTGAGCAATAGTGAGAAATATATCAAAGCGCGGCGAGTTGCTCAAGGATTGAGTTTAAATAATCTTCATGCTTCAGCCGTCGAACGATTAGCAGCTAAAATACAAGCATCTGCTTTATTACCCCTCCATGCCTTGGGAGAACGACTGGTTTATGCCAAAGTGCGAGAAGCCACAGGAGGAAAAGTTAAGCAGATGATTAGCGGCGGCGGTGCGCTTCCCAGACACATAGATAATTTCTTTGAAATTATTGGTGTGCAGATTTTGCAAGGTTATGGCTTGACAGAAACTTCTCCTGTTACCCATGTGCGCCGTCCTTGGCGAAATTTGATTGGTGCATCAGGGCAACCACTACCCGCTACAGAAGCTAAAATCGTAGATCCTGAGACAAAAGCGCCTCTACCAGTAGAAAAGCGAGGCTTGGTATTGTTGAAGGGGCCGCAGATTATGCAAGGCTATTACCAAAATCCCGAAGCGACAGCCAAGGCAATTGATGCTGAAGGTTGGTTTGATAGCGGCGATTTGGGTTGGCTGACACCACAAGACGACTTGGTGCTAACTGGCAGAGCAAAGGATACGATTGTATTGACCAACGGGGAAAACATCGAGCCACAGCCCATCGAAGATGTGTGTTTGCGATCGCCATACATCGATCAAATTATGATCGTCGGCCAAGATCAGCGCAGCCTGGGAGCCTTAATTGTCCCCAATGTCGAAGCCTTAGAAAAATGGGCAGCAAGTCAAAATCTGACACTGGATACGCAGAATGATCCGGTTGCTTCTTCACCTAGTCAAAAAATTGACTTGGAGAGTAGAATGATCCAGGATTTATTTCGGCAAGAATTGAATCGGGAAGTGCAAAATCGTCCAGGCTATCGACCGGATGACCGCATTGGAACGTTTAGACTCATTCTGGAACCGTTTTCCATCGAAAATGGCTTGATGACACAAACACTGAAAGTTCGCCGACATATCGTCACGGATCGCTATCACGATATTATTGACGGCATGTTTGCCTGATAATTCCACCTCCCAACTGTAAAGAGTGAACGTGAAATGTTTATGGATGCCTCCAAATCTAACTTGCTCCTGAAACGTGTTGTTAACGTCAAAGTCATTGTGACTCCCCTCTGGAAAGAGGAAGTACAACAGCAGCTGCAAACGCAAATCAATCAACTTGATCAGCAACTGCAACAGCTAGACGTAGAAGGACAAAGAGCGATCGCTGCAATTCAAAAGCAGAGTCTGCAACCACCTGGCCCCCAGACCCTCCAACAAATTGATAATATCCAACTCCAAGTCAATCAAAAGAAAAGTGAATTTCTAGAGCAGAAAAATCAGTTGCTGCAAAACCTCCAGCAAGTGCAGTTTCTCCAGCAAGATCAGGAAGTCAACCAATTCCAAATGGAAGGCTTTTTCCGTGCAGAAATCGGTGATAACCTGATTAGCAAAATGCAGGTCGAAATCGTTCTGCGCGATGGCGTTGTAGAAGAAATTCGCGGCGACATTTAGAAAGTTAGGAGTTAGGAGTTAGGAGTTATGAGTTATGAGTTATGAGTTTAAATTCCTAACAGACGCGATTAATCGCGTCTCTACTCCTAACTCTTGTACAGACGCGATTAATCGCGTCTCTAACTCCTTACTCCAGCCCAAACAATTTGCCAGACTGGAGGTGAGCTAATAAAAAGCGATCGCCCAAAAGTAGTCATCTCAACTCGATATTTAATACCAACCGAATCATCACCCCCCTTGATTTGCGTAATGGTCACAAGGGCCTGATTTCGTTGTGGATAAGCTACCTCTACCTTTCGCGTTCCTCCCAGTGATGCTATGTTGTCAAAGGCATTCAGGGCGAGGGTAGCAGGATCACTACCTTGGAGAGATGAGTTGAGCTTTTCTAAAGGTATGGTTTTATAATCTGAACGCTCTGAGTATGCCACAACCTCTTGAGACTGATGTATTGCTCCCACCTGCTGGGTTTGTGCATCACTAGTCTCAACAATCAGTGTAGATTGCTGGCTCTGGGTAATATATACTCCAGCGCCAGCAGTGGCAAAGATACTTAGTATCACAATCAAAAAGAATTTCAACTTTGCCGACATAAAAGTAAACAGGAATTTCAAATAGGTTTATGACCAATTTTGAATTCTAGATTGAACTGCATCGTATATCCTCTACCTGTGAGAAGCTCCTGTATCTTAAGCAGTGGTTATGAGGAATATAAATAGCAATCCCATTTAATCTGTGAGAAACTCGTGATGGTTGTTCCAAGTCAACGACTAAAACGAGATCGAGATATTGGCTAACCATTGACGATAGCTCTGTATTATAGACCTCTAAGTTATATTTAGGTTCCTAGAATCAAGGGTTAAGCGTCAAGAATCAAAAATCCAGATTTAATAGTCAAAAGTTAGTAACTCTCCCTCATCTCCCTCATCTCCCCCACTCCCCACTCCCCACTCCCCACTCCCCACTCCCCAATTAAAATATAAAATCTCCAGTCCAAAACTCTCCTACCAAGATACAATTCGATCTGATAAAAGCTGTTAAAGTCCATAAACCATTGATTCCCAAACCACCCTATGAGCATTCACGAAGTATTTATGCCGGCGCTGAGTTCCACCATGACGGAAGGCAAAATCGTTTCCTGGGTGAAATCGCCAGGTGACAAAGTGGAAAAAGGCGAAACAGTGGTGGTTGTAGAGTCAGATAAGGCAGATATGGATGTAGAAACCTTTTATGAGGGATTTCTTGCCCATATCATAGTTGAAGCTGGTGAAACTGCCCCGGTAGGATCTGCGATCGCCTTCATCGCCGAAACTGAAGCTGAAATCGAAACTGCCAAATCTCTTGCCAATTCTGGCGGCGTGGCTGCTAGTGCTACCTCTTCCCCAGAACCAATCCCCGCCGGCACAGCCTCAGTTGCAACACCTGCCTTAGCATCTCAAAACGGGTCTAACCACAAAGAAGGAAGGCTTGTAGCTTCACCCCGGGCCCGCAAGTTAGCCAAAGAACTCAAAGTTGATTTAACTACACTCCAAGGTAGTGGCCCCCACGGTCGCATTGTCGCCGAAGATGTAGAAGCATTATCCAATAAGGGCAAACAACCCGCCCCAGCGCCAGTTGTCTCACCAGCACCTGTACCAACCAGCGCCCCAGTAGCACCCCCAGCACCTCGAACACCAGCACCCACACCAGTGGTAGCGGCTGTTCCTGGTCAAATCGTGCCTCTAACTACCTTCCAAAATGCCGTAGTGCGGAACATGGTAGCTACCATATCCGTACCCGTCTTCCGTGTCGGTTATACAATTACCACCGATGGGTTAGACAAACTTTATAAACAAATTAAATCCAAAGGCGTGACGATGACAGCGCTACTGGCGAAAGCTGTAGCAGTGACATTGCAAAAACACCCATTGTTAAATGCCAGCTATTCAGACCAGGGTATTGTTTATCATTCTGATATCAACATCTCTGTAGCAGTAGCGATGGATGATGGCGGATTAATTACACCTGTGCTGCAAAATGCAGACGCAGTGGATATTTATTCTCTATCGCGTACTTGGAAGTCTTTGGTAGAACGTGCCAGAGCCAAACAACTACAACCCCAAGAATACAACAGTGGTACTTTTACCCTGTCCAATTTGGGGATGTTTGGCGTAGATAAATTTGATGCGATTTTACCGCCTGGACAAGGTTCAATTTTAGCGATCGGGGCATCCCGTCCGCAAGTAGTAGCAACACCCGACGGTTTATTTGGGGTGCGGCAACAAATGCAAGTTAATATTACTTCTGACCACCGGATTATTTACGGTGCCCATGCTGCGGCGTTCTTGCAAGATTTAGCAAAATTGATTGAGACGAATCCTCAATCTTTGACAATGTAATTTTGAAAAGACACCAAATTTAAATGTTAGCGCTATGAGCGAGCAGCAGTTGTTCGTAGAGTAGCGCTAACAACAAACAATACCTACACTTAATTTTGTATGTCCAAAAAGTCTCGTGGTATATAGTAGACTTTGCACCCTAATAATTGTGCCACCTCAGTCATCAATTTATTTTCGTTAGCGCTAGCAGATCGCTCTATCTGTTCAGTCGATTCACTTAAAACAATCATTTATTCCTCAGCGTACCTCTGCGCTTCCCTCAGCGTACCTCTGCGTCGAAAAAATAAAAAAAGTGGGCATTGCCCACCTTACCTAATTCATCCTTTCACACAAAGAACTTGCTTAATGGTTGCTACAACTTCAACCAAATCCGCTTGATTTTCCATCACTTTTTCTATCGACTTATAAGCACCAGGAATTTCATCTAACACACCCTCATCTTTGCGGCATTCTACGCCATTTGTTTGCTCAATTAAATCATCAAGCGTATAGACATTTTTGGCCTTATTTCTAGACATCAAACGCCCTGCACCGTGAGAGCAAGAACAGAAACTGTGGGCATTACCTTTACCCTTAACGATGAAAGACTTTGCCCCCATCGAACCAGGAATAATCCCATAATCTTCAGTCTGGGCGCGGACTGCACCTTTACGAGTAACGTACACATCCTCATCAAAATGCACTTCTTTTTCGGCGTAATTGTGATGACAATTAACCTGCAATAAAGGTTTAGTCGCCTTCCCACCTACCAAATGCTTCTCAACTATGTGCTTAAAACGCGCCATCATCACATCGCGGTTGACACGCGCATAGTTTTGTGACCATTGCAAATCGTGCCAGTATGCTTGGAATTCTGGCGTACCAGCGACAAAGTGAGCCAAATCAGGGTCAGGCAATTTATTACCTGCCATTTTTGCTAATTCTCTAGCTGTGTGAATATGACATTGGGCGAGTTTATTGCCGATGTTACGCGAACCAGAATGCAGCATCAGCCAAACTTGATTCTCTGTATCGAGGCACACTTCAATAAAGTGGTTTCCTCCACCGAGAGAACCCATCTGTTTCATTGCTTTACTTTGTAGGTCTTGCACGCCACGATGCAAGTCTTTAAAATCATCCCAGTGTTGCCAGTTGATAACAGATTTTTCAACGTCTTTGTTTTCGTTAAATCCAGTAGGAATTGCTGCTTCAATATCCAGGCGGATTTTCTTCAGTTTACCTTCTAGTTGTTCGGCGGTAAATGATGTTTTGATAGCGCTCATCCCACAACCAATATCCACACCCACAGCAGCTGGGATAATTGCCTCTTTGGTCGCAATTACAGAACCCACTAAAGCACCTTTCCCTAAATGAACGTCTGGCATTAATGCCAGGTGCTTAAACACAAATGGTAGCGATGCCACATTCTTTGCCATCTTAGTTTCTTCTGGGCCCAAAGAGTGATTTGCCCAAGAGAAGACGGGTGCTGGTGTGGTAATTTCTAACTTTTCGTAGGGCATAATTTATTCTATTTTAGATTTTATATTTTGGATTTTCGATTGGCTCTATAGCACTGATAATTATCGGTATGACTTATAACCCATTACCTAGTTAGTTGTAGCAATTTAAATGTTGTATTGTCTTTCATTTGACTCGCTCAGTTTTCGTGAAGCTGAAGAACTACTTTTAGAGAGTAGCATCTTTATACTACAAATGTAACTAAATAAATTACAAACGTCAAGCCGATACCGCAGAGAGAAAGCAGATGTTTTCCAAATGTATTAAAATTTGTAAAGAAAATTACTCTGTTTAAATAACCTCTTAGAGTTCTGACACAATAATATGGCAGTGCGTCAAGATACAATCTGGGAACGTTTTTTATCACCTGTAGTGCGTCTTTTGATTGATGAAGATGGATTACGGCGTTACGCTGATAGTATTGATTGGGAGAAAGAGAGCGATCGCTATCGACGAGATGATGTCATAATTCCCTCGTACTACAGTAGTCAAAATTTTCACGGGATTACAGGCGGATATCTGACTTACGGTGCAGCAGTTACTTACGATCCGATTACCCAATATGTTCTGCCACCGAATGAAACTATTGTCCGTCAAGCTTTAGTTGATGCCGTCAAGGTAAAACCACGACGCATACTCGATTTAGGCTGCGGTACAGGTTCGACTACTTTAATGTTAAAGCAGGCTTTCCCCGAAGCGGAAGTTATTGGTTTGGATTTATCACCCTATATGCTGGTAAGGGCGGAAGATAAAGCTAGAAATGCTGGTTTAGATATAGTCTGGCGACATGGAAATGCTGAAAAAACTGGTTTGAGGGATGCTTCATTTGACTTAGTGACAGCTTCTTTGCTATTCCACGAAACACCAGATGCGGTTTCCTTAGCAATTCTGCGGGAAAGCTTCCGGTTGCTGGTAGCTGGAGGGCAAGTATTAATTCTAGATGGTAATCAGAAGACTCTGCGTCAGTTAGAATGGCTTAATGATGTTTTTGAGGAGCCATATATTCGTGAGTATGCTGCTAGTAGCATGGACGCGAATATGGGTGCAGCTGGATTTGAAGCTGTGCGATCGCACGATGTATGGTGGATAAATCAGGTAACTAGCGGCGTTAAACCGCTCTCAACCGAAAATGTCCGTCGGTATACTCCCACATCAATAGATAATGATTTGGAGGGACTTGGATCTCCAGCATTTGGCATAAGGGCATGAGTTTAAAGGCAGTTCTCTTTGATTTTAATGGTGTCATCATTAACGATGAGCCAATCCACCTGCAACTGATAGATGAGATTCTCATTCAAGAAAATCTCCAACCCCAACGGGTGAGTGAGCGTCAAGCTTCTATTGGACGCACCGATCGCGCTTGTTTTGGGCAACTACTCGCTAATCGTGGTAGAGTAGGCGATGAAAAGTATTTAACTCAGTTGTTGTACCGCAAAGCAGAAGCCTATGTGGTGGAATTAGAGAAAATAGAGAAACTGCCTTTATATCCAGGTGTAGAAGATTTAATATTTCAGGTGCGATCGCGGAATTTAAAATTAGGATTAGTCAGTGGCGCTCTTCGCCAAGAAATAGAATTGGTACTCAATCGCGCCAAACTAGCCCAATATTTTAAAATTCTCGTCGCGGGTGATGACATCACCACCAGTAAACCAGAACCTGATGGTTATTTACTGGCTGTAAAACGCCTAAATAAAGAATATCCTGAATTAAACCTTCAACCACACGAGTGTCTGGCAATTGAAGATACTCCAGCAGGTATAGAAGCGGCGAAGCGATCGCAAATGCAAGTTGTAGGTGTAGCGAATACATACCCATTCCACATGCTCCAACGCTGCTGTAACTGGACTGTTGATTATCTCAGTGATTTGGAACTCGAACGGGTGCAGAAGGTTTATTCCCAAAAAGAGCCTCAGCCATCGGCAACTGAATGTTAGAATACTATATGGTGATGGTGTATTTAGTTAATGAGTAATATTACTCTTGACTTGGCACAGATTTTGGGGAATTAGCTCAGTTGGTAGAGTGCTGCGATCGCACCGCAGAGGCCATCGGTTCAAATCCGTTATTCTCCATTTGTCCATTAAATAATTATTGTCAGTTTTAAAGAATTAATGTCCAATTTTACGGAATTCAGGGACATAAGTTAGATATTTTCGTGACTTTCAGCAATCAAATCAGTTTTAAATAATTATTGTCCAAAATTATGCAGCAGAATTTAGCTAGACATGGGGAGTCTAATGTTTATCTAGTTTCTTTTTCTCGTTTTCCAGCCCAGCGTGATATCAAATACTGGATGATTTTACTCTAATGCAATATAATTTTGTCAGCATAATTTGCTATTTATTTGCAAATAAAGACTCTAGATATGGTCAACCTAGAAGCTGAAGATCGCAAACAATTGATAACTCTTCTCAAAGATATACCAGAACTAGCTACAGAGCAATCGCGTCAGCAAATTTTGGAACTAGCAGATTTAAAACAGTTGTCACCAATGATTGATCTTTCTGGTGCGCCCTTTGTTGCAGTTAGTGCGATAGTCAGCTATTTATCTAATTACGGGCGTTTAACTTATGACCACGAAGCATTAGGACTGTTCTTAAATACTGTGAAAGGCTTTGTGGGAGTGCAGCAACAACAATTTCTAGACACCCTGCTAACAAAATATGACATGATGACGCCAATCGCAGCATTACCAGCGATAAATGACTGGCGAGGAAGACAAACTGTAGCAGACATATTCGAGAAAATAATTGGAGAAAATACCCTACGCCCAATATCATTTTTGCAAAAGGGGCTTCAGGTTGCGCAGTCAGTTGCCTATATTGGTGTGCGAACAAGTCAAGAACGATGGTCAGGTACGGGGTTTCTTGTAGCTGAGAATTTATTATTAACTAACAACCACGTCCTACCTCGTACAAATTTACTGCCAGGTACAATTTTTCGTTTTAATTATGAGGAGAATTTCCAAGGGGAAGCTCAAATAACTGATGAGTACCGCCCTAAAAATAATGGAATTTTTCATACCAACCAAGCTCTTGATTACAGTTTAGTTGAGATTGAAGGAGAACCTGGAAAAAAATGGGGTTGCTTGCCATTACAACGAAAAGAAATTAGGCGCGATAGCCGAGTCAATATTATTCAGCATCCACAAGGGCAACCAAAACAGATTTCTCTTCAAAACAATTTTGTGCAATATGTGGGCGGTAATGTAGTGCAGTATGTAAACTCTACTTTACCAGGATCTTCCGGTTCCCCTGTATTTAATGATAGTTGGGAAGTTATTGGTTTGCACCATGCAGGAGGTAATATTACTGAACCAACAACCCAAAGACGTTTATTTAGAAACGAGGGCATACTGATAGAAAGTATTTTGGCGGACTTACCTTTAGAACTTGTAGATTTAGTTAAGATAGCAATAAATACATAGGATTGTAATTTTTCTATAAGTATCTAGAATTTAATAACTATGGTAATCAAATCACAATTAATACTATTACTAATAAATATTCCATCCACTCATGCTATTGAAGAGCGTAGGGCGCTTTTAAGTTTCACAGGCTTTGATTATCTACTTAACAGAATAAACAAGATTGACAGTAATAATTATGTCTTCTTTTCACAGTTAACTGAACTTTTATTTTCTGAGGGGCAAGCAGAGGTAGTGCGATTTATAAATGCACTTGTATATAGTGGCTTAGTCGGATTGGAAACCAGGGAGAAACTAAACGGTTTTATTGCAGAAATTGAGGCTTTAGAACTTCGACAATGGAATAGCAAATTTAATGAGCCAGAGAATAATCAAACGGTTTGTATTATTCCTACTCTGAATCGAGGCGTGGAAGGCTTGAAAGAACAAAAAAAGACAAAACTGATTGTCCCATCAGTTCCCGGAACTCAAGCCTTTGAATTTACTGTGGTTACGATAAATTCCCAAGGTCAAGAAATTGACTATCGTCAAGGACAAGCCTGCTGCTTAACTGAAGAACTTGGCAATAGGGTAATACTGGAAATGGTTTATATTCCGGGAGGAGAATTTTGGATGGGTTTCCCGGAATCAGAGGGAAAGCGATACTCTAACGAAAGACCTCAGCATTTAGTCACAGTTAAACCATTTTTTATTAGTAAATACCCTATTACACAAATACAATGGAAACAAATTGCTTCTTTGCCAGAAGTCAGTCAAAAGCTCAAGCTTCGCCCATCACGCCAAGGAGGCAACAGCCACCCTGTAACTCAGGTTTCCTGGTTTGATGCTATTGAGTTTTGCGATCGCCTATCTCAAAAAATAGGTCACAAGTATCGCCTTCCTAGCGAAGCAGAGTGGGAATATACTTGTCGTGCTGAAACTATGACACCTTTCAATTTTGGAGAAACTATTAACTTCAATTTAGCTAATTACGATAGTCGTTACCCCTATCGTTCAGAAACTAAAGGAGTTTATCGTCAAAAAACTACAGAAGTAGGCATTTTTCAGCTTGCGAATTCTTTTGGATTGTCCGATATGCACGGGTTAGTTTGGGAATGGTGTTTAGATAATTGGCATCAAAATTATGATAAAGCACCTACAAACGGAGATGCTTGGCTAGAGAGTGATGAAAATAATGCTCGTGTTATACGTGGTGGGTCATGGTGTAGCGAAGCGTTGTTGTGTCGTTCTAGTTCTCGCCAGTTTCATTATGCAAGCGAAAAATCAAACAATATTGGTTTTAGAATTGTTCGCTCACTGTAATATTTAATTAATTACACTAAGGAATTTTATTTGCTTCGGAATATTTCTGATTTACGTTTTATAGCTGTTCCTTTTTACGTGCAGCTAGAGTTTGCCGATATTCATATGCTTTAGGAAATTTTTCAAACGCATCTATTCTTAAAAATACGACACTTTTTCTTTGTATTTCTTTAACTGCTGCCTCAATTTCATCTATTGAGACTTGAAAAAAATCTCTTCTTGAATTCACTATATTAACTCTTTTATCATCAAAACGTTGATGTAAATTTTGTAATGTATCTAAAGCATCTTCTGAGAAAATTTTGAAGTGAATATCAAATTGAAATGGAACGTTAGGATTCATTTCTTTGATATATTCATCTCCACGAGATGTCATACAAATTCGATATATATTTTGACCAAGAAGAGAACCAATATTAGAAATTATATAAATGTATCCTGATTTGAGTCTTCTTGATTCAGATATAGCATTTTCTTTTTCACTTCTGTCTTCTGCAACTAGTCGTTCTAACTCCTTAATTTTCGTCTCCAATTGTTCTTTCTCTTGTTCTTTAGCTTGTAATAATTCCTGTCGAATTTTATCAATTTCTCGTTGGTGAAGTCTTTCTCTTTGTTCTGCATCTTCTGCTCTTTTTCTTTCCCTATCAATTGCTTCACGTTCTTTATTCTGCTTTCTAACTTCTTTATCCCTTTCTTGTTCTTGCTGCTTTTTATCTTCTAATTCATATTGTAAATCTAACTCGATAAATTTAAGTTGCAAATACTCTGATGAAATTTTAGCCTGGAGAGTTTTTAAACATTTATTGTATTTTTCAAAAGCATCATTTATTTTTTTATTCAAAGAGTCAATATTATTATATCTGACTTCTTTGATTGCATATTTACAGCGTTCTTCAAATGCTAGTTCTACCAATTTCAGAAGATCATTTATCATTCTGTCGCCTTTTCTTGTACTATTATCAAAAGTTAATTGAGTATTACAAATGTAGGCTTGATTATTTTTCCGCATGTTTTATTGTTGTAACTTGATATCCTTCAGCCGAAGGATATAGCCATCAGAACTAATAAATTCATATTTTGGTTCGTAAGCATCTATAGACTGAAGATAGAGTTTTCCATTAATTTCATTAAATTGCTGCTGAAGATTTATGACTTGGCTATTCAATGATTCTTGTTGGTTTTCGAGTAAATCAATATTTGACACCAACTTTTGTTGATATGCCTCTTTGTCATCTAATCCGTCATACCTGCTTAATCTTTTTCTCAGCCGAGACTCTGCAATTAGCGATTGTATTAATGCGGCAAAAAGTCCAGCTGCTAATACCAATAACCCCAGGTTTGTTAACGACATAGAATTTAGTATTACCATTGCTATACTTTATAACTTAGTTTACAATATTTAGATTATATAAGTATCCGATGTATAACTTTGCGACGCAATCGCAACATTAATTTGATAACACGTTGATAACATGACAAATAAATTGTTATCCGACAGCAGAACCAAATAATCAACCACAGATGAACATAGATTCTCGTAGGGGCGCACACCTGTGCATTAGTGTCAACTTAACGTAAAAGTCATGTTCCGCAAAGAACTGAAGTTCCTTGCTAATAGCAAAAGTTATCTCTTGATGACTAAATATACGTAAAAATCTTTAGTCTACTTCAGTAGACTTTAGCTGAAAGCCAAATAACTTTAGTTCCAGGCGGATGAGGAAACCAACAGTTAAGCTATTTATAGGCTTTTGTTGACACTAATGACACCTGTGCGCCCCTACCCATGTACCTCATTCAAATGAGAATCGCTATAGTAGTTTTTGTAGTTCTACTGATTGACCGAAAATCATACTTAATTTGACTAACAACAAAAAAAGGAGCCTACCTTAGGCTCCTTAATCAAAAACTAGTAATAGAATTGGACTACTTAACAGTCACCTTACCGCCAGCTTCCTCAATGCGCTTCTTAGCATCTTCAGCAGCATCTTTAGCAAGACCTTCTTTAACTGCCTTGGGCGCAGCTTCTACCAAGTCTTTCGCTTCTTTCAGACCCAAACCGGTCAATTCCCGGACAATCTTCAGCACGGCAATCTTCTTATCAGCTGGTACTGATTCGAGAATCACTTCAAACTCGGTTTGCTCAACAACTTCCTCAGCCGGAGCAGCACCACCAGCACCAGGCATCATCATCATGCCGCCAACGGGTGCAGCAGCACTCACGCCAAAAGCATCTTCAATTTGCTTGACTAACTCAGAAGCTTCTAGCAAAGAAAGGGTTTTTAGTTGTTCTAAAATTTGATCGGTTGCAGCAGACATTGATATAACTCCTGTAATTTTGATTATTTATTAGTCATTAGCTTTTGAACGGCAGTTGCTCCACTTGGGGAGACCCCAAGACCGCACTGCCTCCTCTTGACTGATGAACCATGAAGTCTATTCAGCAGCAGTTTCGGTGCTGCTATCTTGTACAGCAGCAGTTTCAGTACTGCTATCAGCTTCAGCAACAGTTTCGGTGCTGCTATCTTGAACAGCAGCAGTTTCGGTGCTACTACCACCTTGCTCTTGTTCAGACACAGCCTGCAAAGCACGAGCCAGTGAACCAGGAACTTCGTTGATACCCACAGCAATCTTGGTAGCCAAGGCGTTGATAGCCCCAGCAATTTGGGCGATGAGTTGTTCCTTAGATGGCAAGTCTCCCAGTACCTTGACATCAGGTTCTTTAAGTAGGCGACCTTCCAGTACACCACCACGAAGTTCTGTCTTCTTACTGACTTTTTGGAATTCTTGGTATGCCTTAATTGCCGATGAAAAATCTTCTTTTACCAGCAAAAAGGCGGAAGAACCATTGAGCAATTCCGACATAGGCTGCCATTTTTCATCATCTTTAATGGCAATGCCCATTAGAGTGTTCTTCGTCACCTTACAAACGGTGCCACTAGGACGCAGCCGCCGCCGTAAGTCTGTGATTTCAGAAACTGTTAGCCCCTGATAGTCAATTACCAGTGCCAGAGTTGACTGACTCAAAGTTTCTTTGAGGTCAGCTACTATCTCTTTTTTATTTTCTAGTGTTCTACCCATTCCAATCTCACCTCCTTAAAATAATCGGTGAAGTGCCCTACTTGTACGTTTTTTCTAAACCTGAACCCAAACAACAAACCCCAGCTAATCTAGCCGGGGTCGAGTATTAAGACTCTTAACGCCATAGTTATCACACCTTTAAGGGTGGTAATTCTGACTATTAGAGTTTTAACCTCGGCAGGATATTTAAGCTATTAGCACCTGCTGTCTCCGGCTTTGCCTATTTAATTTAAAGTTAGGAGTGAGTAGTTAGGAGTTAGAAGTTTTATTCTTAACTCCTAACTTATAACTCATAACTTTTATTAACCTGCTTCGCTCAGTTTCAAATCTCGTAGGGCGGTGACATCAATTTTAATCGATGGCCCCATTGTGGCTGACACATAAAATGTGCGCCAATAACGACCTTTAGCCCCTGAAGGACGGTTACGGTCGATCGTCTCCTGCAATGCCTTCAGGTTGACTAACAAATCTTCAGGGGAGAATGTTGTCTTACCAAACATAACATGGACAATGCCAGTTCGATCAGCTCGGAATTCTAATTTACCAGCTTTGAATTCTGCGATCGCACCTGCTAAATCAAATGTTACGGTTCCACCTTTGGGCGATGGCATTAAACCACGCGGCCCAAGCAACTTACCCAGCTTTGCCACCTGTGGCATCACATCGGGCGTGGCAATCAGCTTGTCAAAATCCATTCTACCTTTCTGGATTTCGTCAATCAGTTCTTCTGAACCTACTATATCAGCACCAGCGATGCTTGCTTCGTTTACCTTTTCGCCTCTGGCTATCACCGCCACCCGGACGATTTGTCCTGTACCTTTGGGCAGTGCTACCGTTGTCCGCAACTGTTGGTCTGTATACTTGGGGTCAATTCCCAGCCGGATATGCGCTTCCGCAGCTTCAACAAATTTAGCTGTTGCTGTGTCTTTGAGAAGGGCTAAAGCCTCTAGAGGGTGATAGTCCTTATCTTCTACTTTTGCTTGCAGCGTCTGCAAACGACGCGATATTTTTACCATTTTTTTCTCCTGGGGTAATTCCGAAGCTTCGCCTCTCCCCCGATAATTTTTAGTTATCAGCCCTTTGCCATTTGTCTTTTGTCGCTAGTTTTTTACTAATGACCAATGACCAATGACTAATCCGTGATTGTTACACCCATATTTTTAGCCGTTCCTGCCACAATCTTCATTGCCGCGTCTATATCGTTGGCATTAAGATCGGGGAGTTTCGTTTGGGCTATTTCTTGCAATTGGGCTTTACTAATTGACCCAACTTTCTTTTTGTTGGGTTCATTCGAGCCTTTTTCAACCTTCGCCGCCTTCCGAATCAACACTGATGCTGGTGGCGTTTTGAGTACAAATGTAAAACTCCGGTCTTCAAAAACCGAGATTTCTACAGGTATCACCATTCCAGCTTGGTCTGCTGTTTTGGCGTTGTACTCTTTGCAGAACATCATGATGTTAACGCCATGTTGACCCAACGCGGGCCCGACTGGCGGTGCTGGGTTGGCTTTTCCAGCATTCAGGGCCAGTTTAATGACCGCCACTACTTTCTTCGCCATTTGTATTTAACTCTGTTTCTCTACCTGATTAAATTCCAATTCTACTGGTGTATCCCTGCCGAAAATTGAGAGCAAGGCTTTAAGTTTACTCCGTTCTGGAGAGACTTCAATTACCTCGCCTTCAAAATCTTTAAATGGGCCAGAAAGCACCATTATCTTATCACCAGTAGCCATGTCAATTTTGAGAACCGGCTCTTGTTCGCTGGTTTGTTTGAATATGCGTTCGACTTCTGAA
Source organism: Nostoc sp. CCCryo 231-06 (assembly GCA_023522315.1). Taxonomy (GTDB): domain Bacteria; phylum Cyanobacteriota; class Cyanobacteriia; order Cyanobacteriales; family Nostocaceae; genus Nostoc. Next base: position 6,208 of record JAHCSU010000442.1, on the reverse strand, counting down.
GAACTCAGTGGTATGGGGTTCACATGACCGCGACCCTTACTGCTACCACGCTTTTGTTCTGCACCGACAAAGTTAATTACATGAGAGGTGTTTCGTACCACCTGCCAGGTATCATCATCCATCATCATCCGCACCAGCACATAGCCAGGGAAAACTTTTTCTTCTGTATGCTGGCGACTGCCATCTTTGCGGATTTTCACTGCCGGCGTTTGCGGAATTTCTACTTGGACAATTTTGTCACCTACATCAAAAGTTTGAATGCGTTGCTCTAAGTTAGTCTTTACACGCTTTTCACAGCCTGAGGCTACTTGCACTGCATACCAGCGTGCTTCTTTTGACGCTGCTTCTGCTGTTTCTCCTGTTTCCTCCGACTGCAACGTTGAGTTGCGAGGTTCGTCTGTTGCAAAAGTCATCAGAACACCTGTTTTGCTGCCCAACTAAACAATCCATCGACCAAGTATATCAAAGATGCGGAGAGTGCCACCATTAACAACACAGCTGCGGATTCGCTGACTATCTGTTTCCGACTGGGCCAAACGACTTTTTCAAGTTCTTCTTTGGTTCCCTGTATGAAGTTGTTAAAGCTAAACCCATTTGTGGTTTCTGGCAATTCTGCTTCACTTTTTTTGGCCACGACCCTTAAATCTCCCGTTTGTCACTCAATTTTGGTCATCCAGGTTTGCAGTTTCGACTCTATTTCACTTACTGAAAGCAAAACAACTATAAATACAATAAGTTTACCCGAAATTATTATCGCTAACTGCTAATATAGCAGCTGCGTAATTATTTCGGGCTTTGTTTTTTGCTTTTGAGCGCGCCCTGGAGGACTTGAACCCCCGACATCAGGTTTTGGAGACCTGCGTTCTACCAACTGAACTAAGAGCGCACAAGCTGTTTTTGATTCAGTTATTGCGCTGAACTAAATTTCAGTTTAACGCAACACGCGATTTTTATCATACCTCAATTTAATCGAGAAAACAAGTCAGCGGCAGATGCCGCTTAAGATTTCTCCCATACTATTGAAGGACGAATCACAAAGGGCGGTCAAACCGTTGCTTGATCCGGGTTGCCTTACCTACGCGATCGCGGAGATAATACAGTTTAGCACGGCGTACCTTACCACGACGTAATACTTTGATGCTGTCAATCCGGGGAGAATGCAACAGAAACACCCGCTCAACGCCCACACCTTGAAAAACCTTACGGACTGTAATCGTTTCGTTGATGCCACCGTTGCGCTTGGCAATCACTACTCCCTCGTAGGGTTGTACGCGGTACTTTTCGCCTTCCTTGATTTTCACTCCGACTTTTACGGTGTCGCCCACATAAATGTCGGGCAGATTGGATTTTATTTGTTCCGCTTCAATCGAGCGGATAATCTCTTGAGCGTTCATAGTCTTTCTGTCTGCTTAAAAAAAATCTCACGATCATCAATGATAAATCGATAATCCTATTTCAGTCTACTTGTTAGGATTGATAATTTTACCGATACAAGAGCCTAAAGTTCAAAGCTATATCGCAGAATGCTGTAACACAGGGGTGAAATTTATGAAATTTAGCGTCGTTATCAGTACCTATAATCGCTTAAATTTGCTGCAAAGAGCAATTGATTCGGCTCGTAACCAAACAATCGAGTGTGAGGTAGTTGTTGCCGATGACTGTTCTTCTGATGATACCCAAACATATCTCAAAAGCTTAGGGGACAAGGTTGTTTACCATCGTAACGAAGTGAACCTTGGCCATGCAGCAACGGTAAATGCTGGAGTTGCCAAAGCTAGCGGTGACTGGATTAAATTTTTAGATGATGACGACTATTTAGCGCCTAACTGCATAGAAGAGATGATTAAGGCGATCGCACTTCGTCCTGATGCTGTAATCTGCTCTTGTGTGGCGGCTCAGGTGGATGGTAATAAAGTTGAACTCAGTCGCACACCCCAAGTTGGCCCTGGTTTAGCTTTTTATATCCCACAAGCCGATATTCACTACGGTATGCTCTTAGAGCTTGTACCATTTGGCACGCCTGTACAAGTAGCTTCCCGACGTGATGCTTTTCTGCAAACTGGTGGTTGGGATTCAACACTTGATGCTAACTGTGATGATATCGATTCCTGGATTCGGATTGCCCAGTTTGGCGATGCTCTTTTCCTTAATCAGGGTCTTGCTTACCGCACTGTCTGGCCAGGTGGTTATAATCAAAAGTTTTCTTTGCCTCGACGGTTAGCTACAAATATTTTGATGAAGGAAAAAATTTACGCCTTGGTGGATGAGCAACATCGCTCAAAAATTCCTCATTTTCAGGATATAAAAAATTACCTGAAACTCCATTGGATTTTAGTAGCACTGAAGCAAAAAAATATCAAGAGTTTTCTTTCAATGATAGATCCTTCTATACTTTCTCCTCAGTCTTGGAAGTTTTTGCTAACTGCTGCCTCATCACGCCGCTCTCAGGGAAACAATTCTCAGGTTCGCAAACTTGTGTTAATTGAGTCCTAATTTTTTAAGCGTTGGCGATGGTTTTTGCTGTCAAGAGAGTTTCAAGCTCCTGCTCAATTTCTGTAGGTTCTCTTACTTCCACGTCTTGGAATAGTTGCTTTGCCTCTTCATAGTCTATTAGACCTCTTGCAGAATTCATTTTGTGTTACGATAAATAATTTTGGTTTAATCCCAATCGGGTGGGATAATTAACCAGCAATTCTCATTTTGAAAAAAAATCAGATAAAATTCTCTTATTTAAATAGAGAACTTATGTCGAACCATCATTTTTTGACAGATAATTATCATCCGACGCTGGAGATAGACAGGTTTTTAAAAATCTGTCCATGAAAAATTTATTTCAACTCATAAATCTAGCTGAAATTCTAACCAAATTTGTATTTTTATTTTATAAATAACTTTCTCCTCCTCTTTCAAGATATTGATGTTTTTTAGTGATGGCTACGCCCGCCGCAGGCATCGCCTCTCCCGGAAAAACTAGTTATTTTGTACTATATTTTGAATTCCAAAATCGGGGTTAATGCTCTATTTATTTCAAAATGAGAATTGCTGCCTTAAACCCGTCACCTTTCAAGTGGTTGAGCAAAAGCAGGTTGCAATGTGTTTGTGTAAAGCGCCTGGTAATACTCCTTTCTGCGCTGGCTTTCATAAGAAATCTTTAGGAGGAAATTATGCAGTCTCCTGCTGGAGTAGTGGCGATTACTCGGCACGTTAAGCCGGGATATGAAGCTGTATTTGAAGATACCGTGCGAGGTGTAATTCTGGCTGCTAGCACCTTTTCGGGCTATGCGGGTGGTGAAGTTCTATATCCCACAACGAAGCGTGGTGAATGGCAACTCATTCTACGCTTCGACACCCTTGCTCATTTGCAAAAGTGGGAAGAATCTCCCATCTGCCAGGGCTGGATTGCCCGGGCAGATGCACTCAGCGTCGGTGCTCCAAAAGTTGTGCGGGTCAATGGGTTAGAAGCTTGGTTCGCTCTACCGGAAGTGCCAAATGTACTCCCACCACCTAAATGGAAAACCGCAATTGTCAGCGCGATCGGTATCTATCCAGTCATTTCTCTGATGCCAATTCTGCTGAAACCAATCACAAATGGACTACCTGCTTGGTTAGCAACGCTCATGAGTATTGGGATTATGATGCCGTTGATGACTTGGGTCATCATGCCTCAGGTAACGCGATTGTTTAAGCTCTGGCTTTATCCTCCTGCGGTAAAGCATTTAGCCAATACATCATCTAACCCAAATTAAAGGAATCAATTCATGGATAACCTGCAACTAGAAAATGGATTCCCAGTTAATCCCATCCGAGTTGGCGATGGGATTGTTCTCGTCAATGTATTTACTCTCGACCCTGACAAAGCTGAACAATTTGCCTCTACTCAGGTCGCGGAATATAAGAGGCTAAAAGGTCAGTTTGTAGGCAGTTATACAGCTAATCTACACATTAGCCTTGATCTCACACGAGCGGTAAACTACGCAAACTTTTCGACAGTGGAAGATTATATTGCAATGCGGAACAGTCCTGAATTCGCTGACCATCTCAAGCGCCTTCAGGGACTTGTGGTTAAATCAGAACCTCAACTCTACCAAGTAATTTACACGCAGAATCTTGACATGCCCACTTCTGAAGAACCTTTGCCCGCTTTACCCGATCCAGAACTTGCGCCAAAACTTACACCACCCTCACTCAGTTAGTTTCTGATGCAATCGGGGAGAAGCCATGCAAATTGCAGATGCAATTGCTCTTGTCACTGGGGCAAATGGAGGGTAACGAAACGTCCTGCCTCATGAGTCTCGCCAATGACTAGCCAAGATTTTGTAGGCTTTAGCTGTTGAGTGTTTTAGGACTGAGTGAAGACAAATTTCAAAACCCCAAAGGAGATCAAGTAATGGACGAGCGAATTGACATTCTCACCACGCTGTACATTGCTGAACAAACATTCGATGCAGGAGACTTAGAACAAAACCTCCAGACTTGGAGCGACGAGGTGAAGCTAGAAACGCCTTTCGGTTCTGCTGACAGCCTCGATTCCTACAAACAGTGGTTCACTCAGTTCTATACTCAAGTCTCTGCCAATGGCGGTACGCGACACTATGTGCAAGATCCTATTGTTCTGGTTGATGGCGATCGCGCAGAGATCATTGCCTATCTCTATATCATTAACGCCAGTACAGGCGGATTTCTGGGATCGGCAAAAATCCACGAAAAACTGAAAAAAACCAGTGTCGGATGGAAGTTCACCTATCGTAGTGTGAAAACAGATCAGGATCTATCAACGTCTGCCTCTTGAAGATAACGGCACAACAACTCCAGTCCACACCAACTACTAAGAGGTGATCTGTGAGAGTTCGAGGTTGTCTACATCGGGTGGTTGAGAGCATTATGCCGCGAGTCCTTCATTTGTTTTTCCTCAGCATCAGCTTACAAAAAAGTAAGTACTTCTTAAAAGGTAAGGGAAAGTTTATCCTGCTGTAAATGTCTAATCATACCGAGGAGAATTCAAAATGTTGCTAAAAGGCGCAGTTGCGTTAGTTACGGGAGCAAATGGCGGCATCGGCAAGTATTATGTTGAGGCGCTACGTCTGGCAGAAGTCACTCGCATCTATGCAGGTGCTAGAAATCGCAACTCTCTTGCAAGCTTAGCCGCGATTGACCCACAACGAATTATCCCGATCGCGCTAGACATTACCAATGAGCAATCGGTCATTGCTGCTGCTGGCGAGTGCAAAGATGTGAATTTGCTGATTAATAATGCGGGCATTGGATTACTCAAGGGATTTATCTCTGCAACTGACCTGTCTAGCGCTCGTTCTGAAATGGAAGTGAATTACTTTGGGACATTGGCAATGTGTCGTGCGTTTGCTCCCGTCTTGAGAGCTAATGGTGGAGGCGCGATCGTCAATATGCTGAGTATTTTAGGAAAGGTTAATTTTCCGATGAATGCTTCCTACAGCGCTTCTAAAGCAGCAGGAATATTGATGACACAGGGCATTCGGGCTGAATTAGCAGCACAGGGCACCCTAGTTGTGGGTATGATGCCTGGAACCGTCGATACTGAAGTTAGCAGAGACTTTCCACAGCCTAAAGTCTCGCCAGAAGTTGTCGTTCAGGCAGCCTTGCAAGCCGTGATCGATGAAGTTGAAGACGTTTATCCGGGAGAGCAAGCTACAGAGATGGCAGCACAGTTACTCAAAGATCCAAAAGCACTCGAAAAAATGATGGCGACGATGTTGCCTGACTCAACCCAAGGGTAAAGGCACAAGCATGAAGATTGGGATTGTTGGTTCAGGAAACATGGGTGGAGGCTTGGGTAAACTCTGGGCTAAAGCTGGGCATCAGGTGATCTTTTCCTACTCTAGAGACGATCGCAAGCTTCGCCAACTTGCTGCATCTGCTGGAGAGAAAGCAAGTTTTGGCACCCCCGCAGAAGCAGTCGCACAAAGCGAAGTAATCATGCTAGCTGTAGGGTTTTCTGCATTAGAAGAGGTCATTCACACTGTTGGTGCGCTTGATGGAAAGCTGATTATCAGCTGTGTGAGCGGGTTACAACCAGACTTTAGCGGGCAAACTATTGGGCTGGCAACGGAGCTAACCATTTCTGTTGCTGAGAGGGTGCAACAGCTTGCACCTCAGGCTAAGGTTGTTGAAGCATTTAACCCACATTCCGCACTTCAAAATGTAGTATCAAACAATACGCGATTATTCTCAG
>JAHCSU010000441.1 GCA_023522315.1 Nostoc sp. CCCryo 231-06 | reverse complement strand
CGAACGAGCGTCTTGATTCTGACTCCTGAATTCTGACTTCTGAATTCTTCTTCAAATTCTAATTTCCTGCATTCTTCACACAAGGCTAACAGCCGCCTCTAACATTCGTATTGTCCCAAGTTCAGCATTTATTTCCACTTCTACACCGATTGGCAAGGTAAATTTATCCTTAATATGACCAATCATTGAACCATACCAAGCAGGAATATCTAAAGGAAGTATGTGTTGTTGCAATACTTGCATTAATGTAAATGACGGTTCATCCCCAAGTTTACAATTAGTGCATTGCCCAAAGATAAAACCAGAAATTTGATTAAGTATTCCAGCAGTTTTTAACTGCGTCAGCATCCTATCTATACGATAAACATCCTCGCCAATTTCTTCCACAAACAAAATGTTTTTGTTCCAAGAAGGTAGGTAAGGTGAACCTATCATTGCTGATAAAACTGATAAGTTTCCACCCACCAGCTTACCCCTCGCCTTTCCTGGTGCTATTGTCTCCAGTCGCACTTCGCTAGGGTTGAGATTTTGCATAGTCACAGCTTCACCATTAAATAGGATGCGCTTGAAGTAATCGACTGTAAATTGATTCCAGGTAGACGTAGCAACTGGCCCATGAAAAGTAATTATCTGACTACGGGCATTAATTGCTAATAACAGCGTCGTAATATCGCTGTAACCGATAATAATTTTCGGATGGGAACGGACTAGCGAGTAGTTGAGTAGGGGTAAAATGCGATTACAACCCCAACCACCACGCATAGGGATAATTGCTTTTATGGTGCGATCGCTAAACATCAAGTTTACATCATCGGCGCGATCGCTATCTTTACCCGCTAAATAGCCGTAACGATCTAAAATATGCTTCCCCAGCTTGACTTTTAACCCTAACTGTGAAATTGACTTCTGCGCTGCTTCGATGTCTTTAGCGTCAACAATACCCGCAGGGGCGATTAATCCTACAGTATCGCCTAATTGCAGACGAGGCGGCTTGCGGATGGTGTTTGCGGGTAGTTTACCTTGGGCGGTAAGTGGTGATATCTGGGTGGCTAAGGTAGCGAGTCCACAGGTTGTAAGAAATTGTCGGCGCTTGATAAGCATAACCATTAAGTTAGGAATTGGGATTCTAAAAAGTTAGATCCCCGACTTCTTTAAGAAGTCGGGGATCTGAATACCGCGAATTTTCACAAATCAAATAGAATTGCGATATGTAAACTTAAACCTCTTGTACAACATCCGAAATCACAAATCCATTATTAGCAAACCTACCATCAGCATCAAACGAATCACCAATGACAGGCAAAAGATGGTCATATAATTGCATCGACTGTAAACAACTATTGATACTAGAAGCTGCTGAATTATATACTGCAATATTTTTTTCAACAACACTCAATAATCGGCGATTATTCACAATTTTCTCTTCAGCTTCTTGTTCCAGTATTTTCTCTAAGTAAGCACGCGCCTGTGGATATTGCTGCAAAATCTCATCTGCTTGCTGTTCTGCCATTGGTAACAAGTGAGTTTTGAGGGTTTGATTAATGGTTTGACGGAAAGATTTACGAATAGTTTGAGAAACTTTCGGTTCAAAATCTAACTTCAATAATTGCCTGATGGCTGGTTCTGCTTCCACGATACTTTCAGCGTCGTAACCTTGAGAAGTTTGTAATAGAGTTTGGCGAAATTGATATATAGAAAAAGTACCTTCATCGTAAAATCTTGGACTTTCTCGCACAAAGCGATCGCACTCTACACTAGCTGCACTAAATAATGCTTGAGCAACTCCTTTTTCTAAAATTCTGATCTCTTGTTCAATGCCGCCATCATTATCTAATAAACGATACAACTGGCGATAATATTCTGACTTGCGAATCTTTTCAATCAATCGCTGGAAATAATTCGCAACTACTTGCTGAGAAGATTCAACCAAAATATCTTCTAATTGATTTGCTAAGTAATAAAATGCCTCTACTAAAATAGCAATTAAAGGTGCGGTAGCGTTGCGAGGATGGCTAATGGTTGCACGTTGATAAGCAGAAGCTACAGAAAAAGTATCTAGCAATTCATCTAGACGACGAATCATTCTTGATTGCAATTGCTTAAAATCTGCTTCAAAAGCATCACAAGAATTATTAATTATTTGGTTCACTTCTTCTGTAATATGCTCATTAAAGTCTCTACCAATTTGCTGGAGTTGCTGATTTAGGCGTTGCAACTCTTGCGCCTTCATAGTCTCAATTTCTTGGGGCTGACTATCTAAATTGCGTTGCACACTCTGATAATGTTTCTTCAGTTTAATACAAACATCTTCCAAATCATCAGCAAGATTTTTAAATAATTGGGGACGCTTTTCTTCGGTAAGATAGCGAGTAATAGCTCTGCGAAATTCCTCAATACCACTATCTTCAATTAGCTGTCCTATAAGTTCATTTCCCGAATCTTCCAAAATCCGCACATAATTTTGATTCGGCGTTTCAAAGCCGTTAACAGAGACACGAAATTTAGTGGAAGATAGTTTCCCTGAATTTACACAGTAGTTGTTAAATGCATAGACAAATTGTGGTGTTTCTTCTTTACCATCTAAACCTTTAATACTTTCTGCGAAAACAGAATCTAAACCAAATCTATCCTGTACACTTGTTTGTTTAATCTGACTTCCATAAAATCCTAATAATCCACTGGTTTTATAAACCTTGCTTGTATTGCGAAACTGTCCATTAATTAAATCATCTAATCGTTGTCGTAGCTGGGTATTGTACCAAGTTTCATCGATGCGGTTGAAGATATAGAAAACGCGATCGCGTACTCCCCCATTCTCTCGCATTAATTCTAAAAGTTCTGTTTCTTCTTTTGTCATTTCACCCGCCGCAGCAGGTTTTAGCACACACACCACCGCCGAAGTATCAGGATGTTGAATTTTGTCATAAGTTAGTTGGGCATCTTTCTCTACTGGTGCATCTATACCCGGCGTGTCAATAATTACATTGCCATCTTGTAGTAAAGGATGATTGCAGTAATATTCTATTCGCTTCAATACTGCACTATTGCTACCACGACGGGCATATCCAGCAGCTTCCTTGAGATTAGAAAAGTTAAATTGCTCCATTGAGTATGTAGCATTATTAACAGTGTTGACGCGATCGCGGTTTGCTAAATATCCCTCTACCAATAACATTAACGCCTTCGCCTGTTTTGCACGTTCTGATTTATTCTCACCACCCTCCTGCTGAATAATCGCTTCACAACCTTGATGTAACAAGTTAATTACATCAGCTTGGTTGATATTAGCTACTGTCTTAAATCCTAGTTGTTGACACAAAGAAACTGCTTGTTCCCGAATCTCTACTTCACTTAAAAATGTCAAAACAACACGTTCTTTATCTACTTCTGCATACTCAATTTTGCATTCTGTACCTGTAGCGTGTCCCTCTGCGCTGTAAAGTAATTCCCTCTCCAATAGTGCATTGATTAGCATTGATTTACCGGCACTAAACGCACCCGCAAACACAATCTCAAACTTTGGAGAAATCGCTTTAGTTAAGGAAGTTTGTACAGGTGTAATATCTTGAGAACGTAGCGTTGGTTCTTGCTGTAAAAGTTGTAATATAGACTCAACCTGCTCTTTCAAATTTTTGCACTGAAGCGGTAAATCTGACATATTCAGCATCCTGACAATATTTATGTATATGTTAGTTATATTTATTGTCTTGATGGTTCAGTAATATTTCTGAGATATTTGATGGGTTTGGCTGCTGGATATCACTTAACTAAATACGCTTGGGTTAAGGCTTAAAGAAACCTCACCCTGGTTCTGCTACGCAAAACCTGTCCCTCTCCTTGGTAAGGAGAGGGATGTCCGTCAGGACAGGGTGAGGTTTTTGTTTTGGGTAATTCGATGCTCAAAAAAGCATCTACTCAATCTTCAAGTTGAAAGGCAAGCGGGCGTAAACACCTTGTGGATCGTTCATCTTTTGCAGAATCTCTACTTCCTGTAGCAATTTCTGGAATTCATTGGTGAGGGGATTAGATTGTTTGAGTTGCGTCCCCTCAATTCCTAAAGCAGTCCGCACCTCTTCGGTTGCACGTCCAAAAAACCGTTCTCCAAAACTGTTAGTGCGAGGATATTCTTGCACTTCCCAATCTTCTCCTAGTTTCGCCTGCTTGGCAGCATAGGCGATCGCACTATTCAAACCACCAATTTCATCTACTAAACCAATTTCTTTGGCCGCTACACCAGACCAAACCCGTCCTTGAGCAATTTCTGCTACTTTTTGTTCTGGGAGTTTCCGACCTTGAGAAACTTTATTCAAAAACATATTATAAATTCGGTTCACACTACGTTGATAAAGTGCCAACTCTTGAGGCGATTTCGGACGCGAAACTGTTTGACTATCAGCATAAGTTGCAGTTTTCACCGAATCCCAGGTGATGCCGTTATTACTCGCTAGCTTTTCACCATTGAACAGCAACCCAAATACACCTATTGAACCTGTAATAGTATTCGGTTCGGCAAAAATGCGGTTAGAGTCGCTAGCAATCCAATAACCACCAGAGGCGGCTACATCACCCATTGACACTACAACCGGTTTCGCTTCACGAGTTAATTTCACCTCTCGCTGCATGACTTCAGATGCAGTAGCGCTACCACCAGGACTATTAATTCGTAATACAACAGCTTTTACATCCTTATCTTGTCGGAGTTTCTTGAAGATTTTGGCAAAGCGATCGCCTCCTACTTGCCCATCTTCTCCTTTACCATCGACAATCTCGCCTTCAGCATAAACAACGGCAATTTCATTTTTCGAACTACGTTCTACACCGAAAGATTTACCAGAAACTTCTGCATAACTATTCAGGGTAATTTGTCGAAATGTTTTGTCGTCTTTATCGCTATCTGTCAATTTTTTCAGGTCAGTTACCACTTCATCGGGGTATTGGACTTGATCAACTAAACCGCTAGTTTTAGCTTGTGTGGCTTCTAGTAGTGCCTGACTATCTGCGATCGCTTGCAACTGCTTAGGTTCAATTTTCCGACTTGCGCCTACAGTAGTGCGCCACTCTCCCCAAACATCATCCAACAATTTCTGAGTTTGTTGGCGGTTTTCTGGACTCAATTTTGTGAGGATAAACGGTTCTACAGCCCCCTTAAATTTACCCACCCGCACGACTTGCACACCAATACCGTACTTCTGCAATGCACCCGCTAAAAACATCGGTTGTGAACTCAAACCGTTGATTTCCATCATTCCCAAAGGATTAAGTACAATGGAATCTGCCACTGAACTAAGGTAATATTCCTTTTTACTCCAATCACTGCCATAAGCGACAATCTTTTTGCCCGCAGCGCGAAACTCCTCTAGCGCTTTCCGAATTTCTTTCAGGGAGGCATAGCCAACGTTACCAGCTTGGCTTGTGCTTGTTGCATCTAAATATATCCCGATAATTCGCGGATCGCGCCGCGCCTTTTCCAAAGTTTCCACAACTTTGCGGAGTGCCATTCTTTCGTCATCTACACCTGATATTGTGTTTTGAAACAGTTGGTCTGAACTAAGTTCGCTATCAGTAATTTTCATTGACAAGTCAAAAACCAACATTGACTTATCTTTCACATTTGGCCCAGTATCTTTAAAGGAAGTAGCAGCCAATATTAGCAAGAACAGTCCAGTGGTTCCTAAACCACCGAAAATAATTAGTCCTAGTAAAGTGCCAACTAAACTAGCAAAAGTTTGTTTGATAAAATTACGCATTAGTTATTAGTTATTGGGCATTGGGCATGGGGCATTGGGCATTGGGCATTGGGCATTGGAAAAAGAACTAACTAATGACAAATGACTAATGACCTATTTACTTATTCTATGCGCTGTAAACTATCAGAGTGCTTTAACTGATATAAGGTGGCGTTGCCAGTGCAAAATAAGACTGTGGTAATTTCGGCGATTAATACTTCAGCGAGTTCCGCTACTGCTGTTTCTGATGTTGCTGCTGCTTGTAAAAAAGGCATTGCTAAACCAGCTATATCTGCTCCCAAGGCGATCGCAGCTGCAATATCCAATCCATGACGCAAACCTCCCGAAGCAATTAAGGGTACATTTGGAGCGATCGCTCTAATAGTTGTAATGCACTCTGCCGTCGGTAAACCCCAATCGGCAAAAGTCTTCCCTAAGCGACGTTGCAAGGGATTTTCTGCCCGTTCACTTTCTACTTTTGCCCAAGAAGTACCCCCCGCACCAGCGACATCAATTGCTGCTACTCCGGCGGCAATGAGTTTGTTAGCGATCGCTGCTGAAATGCCGTTACCTACTTCCTTCGCAATTACTGGCACTGGCATTTTGCTGCATAAATCAGATATCTTGTCAAGCAAACCCCGAAAATTAGTATCACCTTTGGGTTGAATGCACTCTTGTAGAGGGTTAATGTGTAAAATCAGGGCATCAGCCTCTAAAATATCCACTACCCGCAAACATTCATCTAAGCCGTACTTATAGTTAAGTTGCACAGCGCCCAAGTTCGCAAATAGCAGAACATCGGGTGCATACTTGCGGACAGCAAAAGTATCAGCTACCTGGGGTTTTTCTACCGCTACGCGCTGGGAACCGACACCCATTGCAATTTTGTAGCGTTGCGCGACTTGGGCTAAACGTTGGTTAATGATTGCGGCTTGTTCTGTTCCGCCAGTCATGGAAGAAATTAACAAGGGTGCGCCAAGGTGTTTCCCCAGAAAAGTTGTACTGATATCAATATCGCTGTGGTTGAGTTCGGGTAAGCAAGAATGGGTAAAGCGATAACGTTCCAGTCCATTGGTGATTTGATGAGACTGAACATCTTCCTCTAAACAGATGCGAATGTGATCGGCTTTGCGATTCTGAGTTTGTGCAGAGATGTTGGTAGGGGCGTTCACTGGTGGGTATGGCTAAAAGTATTGGCTTGCGATCGCTATTGTTACATTGTCTGCAACCATCTTTTTATAACAAAAATATTTATTTTGCCTATCAATAGGGTACGTTACCAGGGCTATTTCGTTTTAGACATAAACCGCCCAGAACAAAAGTTCGGCGGCTCATAGCTAAAGTCCTGCGTGATATTTATGAACGGGTTAATTTTGAGTTGATTGAAGAATAAAACTGTGATTGTGCGATGCCTGCGGTTCTTGCTAGCCTACGCCAAACATGGGCATCATTCACCGTGAATGATGCCTATTTGTTGCTCATTACGCCGTCTGTGTAGAAGCCGCTTTTGAATCTGCGGTGGATTTTAACCGGGTGATAGTGGCTTTACGAATGCGTAGGCGTAGCCCGTCGTAGACATCGCTTTTGCCTACCCCGCCTGTCATCTCGTATTCCCGGCTGTCTTTGCCATACTTTAATGCTACACCACTGACTAAGCGCTCTGAAGTTTCCCGAATGGTCTTTTCAAGGGTTTCTATTTTTGCCTTTGCTGAGTCAATGGCAGTTAGCATCATATTATACTCGTTAATCTGGTTGCGGAGTTGCCCGGTTAACTGGGTTAAATGGTTTAAGCTGATCGAATCACCAAAGTCGAGGCTGGAATTAATCGATTTAAATCCGATTACTCTCTGTTCGGTTTTTTCTAGCACGGGAGAGGTTTTTTTTGGCGTGGCATCAATGCAGACTTTTTACTAAACTTTATCTTTCTAGAGTGTCTCAATGGGACAGTATAGTGGTTCAGTAAAACTTGCAAAAAAAAGGTGTTTTTTGTAATAAGATTGGATTGCTAGCCCAGTAATTACACGGTAATAAACTTGTGTTCTGAACGAATGGGCTTGTGTTCTGAACAAACAAGAGAGACGCGATAAATTGCCGTCTCTACAAGGCGTTTTTGTCTAACTACTTATAATTTTTATCAAAAAACCCGATCCGAACCGGATTGCACGCAATCGAGAAACGTCATATTTATATCAATTTGAAAAAAGAACGTAACAAATAGACCATACATATTGTAGAGACGCGATTCATCGCGTCTTCTTCCTTGCCATCATTTACATAGTGAGAATAATTCCGAGTTTTTGGGGTTGGCAATTACATCAATGCAAAGCAATAATTGCATAAGTTTTTGTATCAATCAAAGATGTAATCATGAATAATGATGAGCCTCAACCAAAAAACAACAAACCTAAATACAAAGGTAAATATCGAATTGATTCAACACGTTTGCCAGCATGGAGTTATGCTAGCAATGCCGGATATTTCGTTACTATTTGCACCGACGGTAAAAAATGCTTTTTTGGTGAGGTTGTGGAGGGTGAAATGCAGCGATCGCCAATTGGAGAAATTGCTCATAAATTGTGGGATGAGATTCCTAATCATTTTTCTAATTGCCAGATAGATTCGTTTTGCGTCATGCCTAATCATATTCATGGGATTTTGGTTATTAATCAAATACGAGAAGGAGACGCGATGAATCCACGAACACAGGGGGATCGGCAATGGGGTGGGGTTACTGGGTTGTTTAACCCGATGTTGTCTAAAAATTCCCTTTCTAAAATTATTAGGTGGTACAAAGGACGATGTACATTTGAAATTAATCAAATATATGAAGGTTTTGGATGGCAAGGAAGGTTTCATGACAATATAATTCGTAATGAATTCGCCCTCGATCAAATTAGACAATATATTATCAATAACCCAATCAATTGGGAACGCGATCGCGAACAACCACCCCATCCCCCCTTGTAGAGACGCGATTCATCGCGTCTTCTTCCTGTGTTCGTGGATTCATCGCGTCTTCTTCCTGTGTTCGTGGATTCATCGCGTCTTCTTCCTGTGT
>JAHCSU010000440.1 GCA_023522315.1 Nostoc sp. CCCryo 231-06 | reverse complement strand
AGCCAGACATTGGAAATCTTCGTGTATTACACGATGAAGTGCGGAATGTGGGCTAAATATCTTCTGGGACTGGGATACCGCCATCTCGGCATCGGTGGGCTTGTTTCCCAGGCAAGAGAGTATTCGATTAACTTGCACATTATCAAAACAATAACTCAAGTTGTGCGATCGCCGAAGGCGGGTGTTTCACCATCACGAAGTGACTCGTTCCGAGTATCGCTAAAGGCGGGTGCGATGCCTGCGGCGGGCGTAGCCATAGCATCATCGCGCAGCGACTCCGCAGGAGTATCGCACGAGCCAAATGTTCATCTACACGTTTTTGGACTATGCTCGCCCCAGTATGCCAAAGCTTTTATTCAGATGGGACTATCCTTTGATGGTTCAAGTTTTATTCGAGAAGGACTAGGCGGTGGGATGTTCGTCAGCCACGAGGAAAAATTAATTCGGATGCCAACCCACTGTGCGCCAAAGTGCAACTGTCATGTTTGTAGGGTTCTCAACCGACATAGGATTGACCCTCGGCTGACAAACAAAGGTCGGACGCATACTATGGGAAGAATCGCCCACAACCTCAATCTGGTGATCAGCACCTACAGAAAGTTCATTCCCAAGGAAAAAATCTACCTGGTTGCTGGATGTGGCAAGCAGCTTACCTACCCTGCTGCCGCCAAAGACTTATATTATTCCCAGCACTTTCAAGCGTGCCGTCGCTACGCAGAAGAACAAGACTCAAGATGGTATATCCTGTCACCTTTACATCAAGTTATTAACCCAGAAACAATTATTAAGCCCTACGACAAATCCCCCTATTCCTTATCTCATCAGGAACGCATACTATGGGCACAACAAGTAGCAGAAAGCCTCATACAAGTTGCGTCCCCGGAAATAGAGTTTGTATTCTTGACGGGCAAGCTTTACAGACAGGAGGTAACGCCCATTTTACAAGCAAAGGGATACGAAACAAAAGTACCAATGCAGCACCTAGCCATTGGACAGCAACTTGCCTGGATAAAGAAGGAATTGGAGCAAGAAAAACAGCTTGTTTTAGATATATAACCCAGCAGTAATAGCACCCAAATGATTTATGGAGACTACAAAACGAGTAATTAATATAAGTGAAAAATTCGGTAGCTGGATTGTACTAGACAAACAAGGAAAGCAAGTATTATGCCAGTGTGATTGTGGAACCCAAAAACTTGTCTACAGTCACACTCTCACTAATGGTCGGTCAACTAACTGCGGTTGTAAAAAAAGAAAAGAATCCATCCCAGTTGGGGCAAACTTCGGGAGACTAAAAGTTATATCCGATGTAGAATTTAAGGGGAAAAGGGGTGAACTACTACTCCTTACCTTATGCAGCTGCGGAACCCAAAAGTATATCAATAAAAATAGCCTAAAAAGAGGGCTTACACAAAGCTGCGGATGCTTGCAGCGCGAAACCCTCAAGAGCGATAAAACTGTCCACGGCCACTGCAAAAGCCACGAGTATAACTCCTGGCTACACATTAAGCGCATCTGCTATAACAAGAACCACCATCAGTACAAGTATCATGGCGGGTGCGGAATTGAAGTTGATGCATCCTGGCGCGATAACTTTACCCAGTTCTTAAAAGATATGGGAGTAGCACCCGAAGGAACAGTCATATCACGTATTGACCTAGAGAGTGACTTTGCTCCCGGAAATTGTCAATGGATACCCAGAAAAGAGCATTACCGTCAAATACATTTCTTAAGAAGAAAAGAATTCTTCATTTCTCAAACTTTGCCCAAACCAGTTGTTACAAATTGTGAGATTAATGTTTCACCAAATATTATTCACGCAATTGTCAAAGCTCATGCAAATGGTGAAGCCAATATGAATAAACTTGCTACACAATATCAAATTAGCACTCAAGACGCAATAAATATTATCCTTCACCACGCTTAAATCATAAATTCCTTTTTAATAAAAGTGCGCTATCAATTAAAATGGCGCACTTTTTATTTCCAATAAATTATTGAATTTTTTAAAAAAAAATTAATCTATTAATAGATGAATCACCACAGTTATTACACACCTTATAAAGGTAGTTATTAGGAGTAATTCAGCAATCAATAAAATCCAAAGTATTTTACCTGAGCATGAAGTTGACTGCACATGGCTAATAAGGGCGAGTTTTAACTAAGTGTTCATACAAATACGAAATCATTCTTTAGGTAGAAAAAGTAGCTAAATTTTCTACCACAGACGAAATTATCAACTAGCTAGGCAAGCAAAACCTCAAGTCAAAATCATAAAACTTGTACATGATAATACACAACGGCTCTTACATCTGGTTTCACGCAGGACAAACTGCCAGATGGGGAACTATAAATGCGATTCACGAATTAATTCTTTATGGCTACGAAGTCAAAATACTTCCCGCCAAAAAGGAAACCATATCCCCAATCGAATGGATGGAATAGCAATGACTAATAGTAACCAACAACTTACACTTTACTATCCTTGTGTAGTCAAAATCCTAGATCAGTTTGTACAGACAATATCAGTTGAGTTTTGGATACACAATCCAAGAATCGAAAAATGGAATTTGGTAGTATTGAAAGACGGGGATAGTGGCATATCAGATGATACATCTGCGACAGCACCACGTATAAGGGGATATCTTAATGAAGAATATCCATCAATAGAAGCCTTGTTTCAAGCCAAAAAAGAGGAAGGTGTAGACTATCCCATTCGATATAAAAGAACTTATCTGACAGTTAAGGGTGCTGCATCTCACAAACTATTCTGGACATGGACAAATCCTCAGACCAATAAAATTGAACGCATCCATTGGCATCCTTTAGTTATGAAAGTAAAGGCAAGTGAAGATGACCGAACTAACTACTCAAATATAACTCCAGTCAAGATTGTAAATGGAAAATTAATTACACTTGAAAAAGAGAATTTACCATCAAATAGAGCAGCTTTTTCGGAGTTTCTTGCAGATAGAGAAGAAAACCTCCGCCTTGCAATCGAAGCCCTAAAATCACCCAATCCTGATGCCGCACTCGAACTGCTAGCCATCATGGAAGAAATATCCAAAGACTGCTTCTACGCAAGTTGGATTATGGGCAATGGATACAATTTAGAATCAATTCTTAAATCATGGGATGGCGCTAACAACGTCAGCTATGGCGGTGGTGAAATCACACACCAACAATTAGCACTAATGCGCGTTCTTTCTGAATTATCCCAAGGTTGGTGGTTTTGGGATGAAGATCAGGACACTGGCGTAATTTTCCAAAGTTAAGCTTACAGGGGGATGGCCTGATTATTTGGGCTGGGAGTATTGCGATCGCTGTACATGATCCGGAATGCGCTTACGATTAACAGTAGCGCATTTTTACACTCAGTATGTCGAAGGTTAATTTTGAGTATGGGAAAGATGGCGATGTTTGAGGAAAGCCGCTGAGACACTTACTTCAACCTAAGAGTAAGCGTCTACGCCTGTGTAGCAACTGGTTAATTTCTATTTTCAGTCGTTTTAGAGAATAACAATCTCATACCCACTACAGATGATTATTTAGTAGTGGGTTATACTTACAACTCCATATCGCAATTCCGAGTTGGAAAAAATTGATATTGCCTTTGTCTTGCAGCCGCTATTTCAAAAGAGGTATCAAATTCGGTAGCCTTTGTTCCAAGTTTTAATTCCTCGTATAAAGGCACACCATCACCGTCATTATCACTCTTGAGAATCTTGGTCATGATATGAGCCGGGGCAACTTGCGCGAGGCGATTTACTACATTAGCAACAAACTCGTTAGATGCTTCGCAGCCATTAAGGTATCTAATTAAAGCATCAGCAGTAGCCTCAGTCATCTTGGCTGGGTTTTTTACCCCCGCTTCCAGAATAAAGTCATCGTAAATAGCTTTCTCGCTATCAGTAAAATTTTCTTTACAAGCTTGTTGGATAATTAATTCAGCCTGCTGTTGTTGATTTAAAATTGTCATAGTTGTTTTTAGATATTGTTAAAGGAGTAACAGATATGACACATTATGTTTGCGATTTGTATGGCAATACAAACTGGAAGATTCCAGTAGAAGAAGTCGCCGCTAGAACATTCAATACAGAACAAGAAGCACAACAATGGTTCCAAGAGAAGTGTTCTGATAACAGTATTGAATTTAGTGGCTTCCATGACACTGAACGCTACGTCACTAACTGGGTTTCCTGCAACGGTAAAGAAGTTGGTGAAATCACCAAACGCCCTACCTAATTCCAACAAATCCTATTAGAAATTTACAAAATTGTTTGTACCAGACAATTTTCTTCATCAAATTTAACGCCATATTAAATGACGCTCATAGACAGGCAAGTATTAATGAATCCCAGACTGTACGCGCCACAGACTAGCATAGATACCATTAAGTGTTAGTAAATCCTCGTGCTTACCCTGCTCGACAATTTGACCATCATCCATCACATATATGCAATGACTATGGCGAATCGTAGAAAGACGATGAGCGATCGCAATGGTAGTCCGATTTTGGGTAATTATGGACAGAGACTTCTGAATCGCCGCTTCCGTTTCATTATCCACCGCAGAAGTCGCCTCATCCAAAATGAGAATTGGTGGATCTTTGAGAATAGCACGAGCGATCGCAATTCGCTGCCGTTGACCACCAGAAAGCTTTTGACCCCGTTCACCAACGATAGTATCGTATTCTTGGGGTAGTTGCAGGATAAATTCATCAGCCTGGGCTAATTTAGCAGCATGGATAATTTCTGACTCAGTAGCATCAAAACTACCATAAGCAATATTTTCCGCTACCGTACCGTGAAATAAAAACACATCCTGACTCACCCAACCGATACAACGTCGTAAATCGAATAAATTGAGGTCGCGGATATCAATGTCGTCAACTAAAATGCGTCCACTTTGTACTTCATAAAAGCGTAGCAAAAGTTTAACTAAGGTACTTTTACCAGAACCTGTTGCTCCCACAATACCAATTGTGGCTCCGGCGGGAATCTGGAGAGATAAATTTTTGAGTATATCGTTGCGTTCGTTGTAGGCAAAGGTAATATGATCAAATTGCACTTGACGGGCTATAGTTGCAATTGGTAAGGGATTATTGCCTCCTGGAATTGCGATCGCAGTATCCAGTAAACCCATGACACGCCGCACCGAAGCCATCGCTCGCTGATATTCATCCATGATTTCACTTAATTCTGTGAACGGCCAGAGTAAATCTTGCACAATAAACACCATGAAGCCATAAGTACCTACAGTCAGGCGACCCTGAAGCACTTCCCGACCACCCAGATACAGCGTCAGCACAAACCCTAGCAAAATCAAAAATCGCAGCACGGGTTGAAAGGCGACACTCAGGGCGATCGCCTTTTTGTTACTGCGACGATAGGATTCACTTTCTTGGTAAACGCGATCGCTCTCATAAGCTTCAGCCGTAAAGCTTTTGATGGTGGCAATACCAGAGATGTTGTTAGCAAGGCGATCGCTGATAATTCCGGCGCGATCGCGTACTGTATCATAGCGGGGAGCTAACCGAGATTGAAAGGTAAAAGTTCCCCACAGAATAAACGGAATGGGTAACATCGCCAGCCACCCAATACCGGGAGCCAGCAGCAAAAAGCTTATCCCCACTGCAAATACTCGCGTGAAAAAGCTGATGAGATCCTGTGCGCCAGAGTTGAAGAAGCCTTCAAGCTGGTTGATGTCATCATTGAGAATAGATAGCAGGATACCCGTGCTGCGGTCTTCAAAGTAGGCGAGTTCTAGTTCTTGTAAGTGGTTGTAAGTATCGACTCGTAATTCGTGTTGTAGGGTTTGTGCTAAATTACGCCAAATTTTGTCGGCTGCATATTGGCTGAGGGATTCTAAACCCCAGACGGCGATCGTCAGCATAGACAATACTAATAACTGAGTTAGGGGATTTTGAATGCCAAACCGAGCAATTAATGAAGTTTCTCGTTCGACTACCACATCTACCGCAACGCCGATCAGATAAGGTGGTGCTAGGTCTAATAGGGTACGCAGAATCGAACAAATAATTGCACCCCAAATTTGAGGTTGATAGGGTTTGGCATAGTGTAATAATCGGAGAAGTGGATGCTTTTTAGAAGAAATTTTATTTAACATCATAAACATTTTAGAGGTGAAATTTAGGAGTGAAGGTTTGGAATTGATGCTCCATATCATCCAGATTTTTGATTTGGAGTAGTTACAGGAAATTTATAGTCATGACAATCATCGTTAGGCGAGCGCCCCACGGCTGGGGTAAGGTAGTTGATATCAAAGCGATCGCAGTCGAGACTTGCTCCCAGGATGACTGTATACTGTTTGAAGTAAGAGTAAACATAGGGGTTGGTGATCGGGTGTTGGGAAATAAGTTTAAGGCGTGTTGACAAGGTATTTATAAAGGTCATCAATCACGGCATTAGCACCAGATGGATCTTCCCATATTATCCATGCCCAAAAATCGACAAGATAAACTTGCTTTTTTTTAACAGCCTTGAGGTTTTTCCAAAGAGGTTTGTATTTTAGTTTTTTATAACCTTCTTTACGATCGAGATTAGAAAGTGGAAAAAATAAAATATCGCCATCTAATATATCAAATCTTTCCTCAGAGATGTCATGAATAAAACCATTGGGTATAATAATATTTTGTGCTGGTGGGCGTTGTAGTCCAAGTTCATCAAGGATAGAGCCAATAAATGAGTTTCTAACAGGAGCGAAATTGTTATATCCAATAGTACTAGCCACAGAAATTGTTTGATTTTGATAACGATTGCCTAAAGCTCCTTTGAGTTCCTCAACTCGCTGATGATAATGATTCATGGCTTCCTGGGCTGCTGCTTCTTTCCCTAACACCTTAGCAACAAATCTAAATTCGTCTTTCCATTTGGGTTCTTTCCAATTGGGCATGTCAAAAGGAACCACAACTGTAGCTGCAACTTGAGAAAGCAAAGGATATAGATTTTTACTAGGTTCCCAAACCAAAATTAAATCAGGCTTAAGTAGTAAAATTTTCTCTAAATTAGGGTTCCTTGCGAATCCTACTTGCTGAACCTCTTTTATATCTTCTCCCAGATGGGCTGGTTCACTTAGATAGTTTGTATTCAAACTCTCAATTGCACGAACACTACTACCAATAGGTTTAACACCCAAAGTAAACGCATTACTTAGCAAGCTGTAGTCAGAAAGGATGATGACCCGTTTGGGGTGATTGGGAATGCAGGTTTTCCCCATAAGGTGTTCCACGATTTGGCAGGGAGTTGAAGGTGGTTTAATATTTGGTATTTCGCTATGCTCAATCGCCGTGCTGCTACAAGCTGAGGCGATCCCAATTGTAAGTAGTGCTAGTAATAGTTGTTGCTTTACCCCCCTCAGTCCCCCCTTATAAAGGGGGGAAGATGTTGACTCCAATTCCCTCCCCTTTGCAAGGGGAGGGTTAGGGTGGGGTCGCTCCTCGCAGTTGACGAATCGTCTGAGCGATGACCTACGGTCGGTCGTAGACCATCGCTTCCACCACTTCATCCAATTCTTGATCCACTTGTTCATTGTAAACCTCACCACGCCAATTCCCTTCGCTTCTAGATACAGTTGTCGTTCTTTGTCATATTCAATTGCGTCAGGTTGAAAGTGACTATCCCCATCAATTTCAATTGCTAATTTGAGTTCAGGTAGATAGAAATCAACCACAAATACACCAATGCTGTATTGTCTGCGAAATTTGCAATTTTCAACTTGTCGTCCTCTGAGCTTTGCCCAAATTTTGGTTTCGGCTGGAGTTAAATTATTACGGAGATTACGCCGTTTTTCCAGTTCGGAGGTTTTGTTGTAGAGTTTGGTCATTAGTTGTTGGCATGGGTTTATTTCTGTTTATTATTCCCTGCTGTGTTTTGACTAATCTCTACCCCCCTTAATCCCACGCCACTTGCTACAAGTCGGGGAACCCGCCCAACGCAGTGGCTTCCCTTGGTAAGGGGGGAAACCGGAGTTTTTACTTCCTTCCCTTGACGAGTTGCTAATCTTAGCTGCAACACGACACCGAACAAGCGGGTAAACCAGAGTTCCGGCTCCCTCCCCTTTGCAAGGGGAGGGTTGGGGTGGGGTCAAAACTGCCACGAAATCGTCCCCTGAACTGTGAATGGCTCACCAGGATTAACCCGCAATATATTGAAGGCACTTTCAAAATAATCTACATTAAACAGATTTCTGAAATTGAGGGCAGCACGGAAGCGCTCTCTTCTGTAAAAAATCGCGGCATCCGTTCGCAGATAACTGGGAAGTTCCAGGCTATTTTCTAAATCGACTTGGCGACCTCCTACATAGAATAATCCCAAACCAAAGCCCAATCCTTGTAAATGACCTTCTTGGAGTTCATAGCTAGTCCAGAAGTTCAAGGAATTTTCTGGAACATTAGCTAACCGATTACCCACAGTAAATGTATTGTCTTGGGTAACTCTGGCATCGGTGTAGGCATAGCCTGCAATGATGTTCCATCCTGGCAAGATTTCACCTTGAACACTCAGCTCAACGCCTCGGCTACGCTGTTCTCCAGCCTGGATAGAAAAACCTGGAGGCACACCCGGTCTATTGTCAGCCGTTGTGACATTGGAGCGGGTCAGGTCGTACAAGGCAAGGGTTGTTGAAAACCGGTCATTCAAATCTGTCTTGACCCCAATTTCATACTGAGTGCCGCGCTCTGGTTGAAACACATCACCCTCAAAACTACGTCCAATAGCTGGAGTAAGTGAGCGACTGTAGCTGGCATAAAGAGAAATAGGTTCAATGGGTTGATAAACAATACCTACACGTGGACTGAAGGCATTCCCCGATTCACTAATTCTAGTATCAGTTCTAGTATCTACCAGGAAATCTTGCCCGGTTTGCTTAAACAGGTCAAACCGCCCGCCCAACAAGAACTTGAGATTAGGAGCGAGTGTCACCTGGTCTTGAATATAAATTCCTAAAGTGTCTGTTAGACTTGATCCAGTACCAACAAGATTGAAAGATTCAGCAGCAGACTTCCTATACACAGGGTTGAACAGGTCGAATGAGCCAGGGGCTAAAGAAGTACTGTAGCTTTCGCCATACCGCCCCAAATCAACACCAACGGCTATTTGATGTTGAATTGAACCTGTTGAAAATTTCCCAATCAGATTAACATTTAGGTCGTAAATTTCTTGCCTATCTTTAAAGTCAATAAATACACCGTTTAATGTTCGATTATCAGGATCTAGACTATTTCCTTGAAAGTTTCCCCCCACATAGAAAAGATCAAGCAACCTTGCTTGAAAGGCATTCTGTAATGACCAGTTATCACTAAACTGATGCTCTAGACGATATCCCACCCTGCCTCTTTGAGTAGTCAAAACAAAGTCAGGGTCTCCGATAAAACGATTGCGGGGAATGCGCCCATTAGGGTTAGGCACCACTGTACCCACTGCTGGCACACCCAGATAATTCGATTCGTTTGTATCTGTGTAGCCACCTTCTAAAGTCAAGTTAGTGCGTTCCCCAATTGCCACACTGACGACAGGCGCAATTGTGAATTGATCTCGTTTAATAAAGTCAATAAAACTCCCTCTCTCCAGATAGGATGTAGTCAATCGATACAAAACCGTCTTGGAATTGTTTAATGGCCCTGATAAATCAATAGCACCCCGATATAAGTCATAATTACCAATGGTGGCATCAATCGCATAGAAGGGGTCGCGCAACGGTTGTTTCGTCACTAAGTTAATGGTTCCACCGGGATTGACTGCCCCGTAAAGCACAGAAGCCGGGCCTTTTAAGACTTCAATTCTTTCGAGATCGGGGGGCGTTTCCGCACTCAAAATTCCAGCCTCTCTCAGCCCATTTCTGAGAGTGAGGTTGCTGGCAAAATTAAAGTCAACAAAGCCACGCACAATATAACCAGCAGCTCGGTTTTGTGGAGAAAAGAAGGGAGCTACGCCAGGAACATTTCTTAGAGCTTCGTTGAAAGTGGTAACGTTTTGCTCGCGTAGCACCTGTTGTGGTATGACCTGAATCGATTGGGGGATGTCCCGTAGCGGGGTGTCTGTTCTCGTTCCTACGCTGGTATTCGGTACCCGATATCCCTCATCCTGCTCCCCCGTCACGACCAACTCAATTGGCCGCCGATCAGTTTGTGCCGATGGTTCCTCTTGCGGTGTCTCACTCGTGGGCTGCTCTGGTTCTGGTTGCAGTGGAGGCTGCGTCGCAATTGCAGCAGAAGTTACACCAAAAACCAGACCTGCATTATCATCAAATAACTCAACCGTTGGTAAAGCCTTCTCACCCACCACCGTTACCCGCACAGTATTTGCATCAATATTCGTAACTGTTATCTCAGTAATCCCCTCAACTGGTTTTTCCGAGCGGAATGTAAAAGCATCGCCCGACGGTAAACGCAGTTGGGCATTAGGAATATCAGCAATAAAGTTATTATCAGCACTGCGATTTGTAATTTGCAGTTTGTCTCCACCAGTCGTTTGTAAAATCACCTCCACACCTTTCTCTGTGGGATTAGCTTGCACTCCCGTAATTGTGACAATACTTCCCGGAACAACAGGGGGATTGCTGGGAGTTGGTGACTGCACTAGCACTTGGGCGTTAGTAACAGGAAGTTCTATTTCGCTCAGTTGGCGAATTTGAGAACTTGTTTGATGTTGTGTATCTACATCTTGCCGTTTCTCCCCAGCCCATACCGATGAAACCGCAATAATACTCAAACATCCCGAAAGACTGATTAAAAACGATAGACGAACACCAGCAGATAAACACCAACTCCTCATAGTTCCTCACACAGCAATCACAGCTTGGCTACTAATTTTGTTGCTAGTTATTTTTGATAACCATAAGGTGTAGTGTAGAAAAGTTGACTGTGGCGTGTCTATCCAAAAACTACTTTTTACTGGCCGAAAACTACTTTTTTGCCTGCAAAACCTGGGTGTGATGCCAAACTGCCGCCTAAACACTGTTCTAAGATACCTTGTTAATATTATGACGTTCGCAACCAAACCTTAGTCTTGGACATTAATCAACAAAAAGAACAATTTAGCAATAGTTATTTACAAGCAGTAACAACTGTTGCAGGTTACTCACTCTACAAACCATCTGTAGATGATGACAGCATCGATTGGGGAATTGCAGCGAAAGCAGGAGCAGGAAGAATTCGCGCACCTAGATTGGAATTACAGTTAAAATCAACATCAAGGGATATTATTGGTGAAAAAGGTATCCGCTACCCACTCAAACTGAAAAACTATGAAGACTTGATCTGGACTGACTTAGCTATTCCCAGAATTTTACTTGTGATTCTAATTCCTGAAAACAATTCGGACTGGTTAAAACAATCAGAAGAAGAACTTTGTTTGCGACACTGTGGCTATTGGGTTTCCTTAAGAGGAATGCCGTCAACTACAAATACAGTAAACATTACTGTGACGATACCTAGAAATAATCAATTTACAGTTGCTGCTCTTGAGTCAATTATGCTCGGTATTAGTCAAGGAGTACAACCATGAAAGTTACAGTTCCCTTACCAGTAGAAATTTTTAAGAATATAGAGCTTGAACAACTAAAAAATTATTTACAATCACATGGTTGGCATCTTGACCGTCCATTTATGGATAATTCTACAATTTGGCTCAAGCAAGAACCAAAGGAAGATGAAGATGAATTTGAAATTTTATTACCCAATAGAAAAAATTTAGGTGATTATGCAACCCGCATTTATGAAGTTATAGAAACCCTTGCTGGTGCGGAAAATCGCTCTCAAATTGAAATAATTGGTTCACTCATCACCAATTACCCCAATATTTCTATCCAAGGAATAGTCACGCAAATAGCAATTCCTAATGGTAATATCCTCAAGGGAGAAATTACATTACTCGGTGTAATTTTTGATAAATTACGTCCAGTAATTACCTTACTGAATGACCATGATTATATTCTAGCGATTAAGGCATATACTGAACGATTACCAGTCTTGTGTCAAGGAAATTTAATCAAGGAGAATGATAAATTTATCTTAAAAAATCCCCAGGAGTTTCGTCTTGATGAAACATACCATGATCAAGCAATACTTAGATAAATATTCGACTTTTGGTATAGACGCAAAACAGTATGTCTAGCCAAAAACAGACTTTTTCCCTGCTAAACATTGGCTGGGTGTGATGCCATACTGCCGCTTGAATGCTGCCGCAAAGTGACCCAGGTGACTATAGCCTAGCAGATTTGCCACTTCTGCAACTTTGTAATTGCCTTGGCGCAATAACATTTCTGCCTTCTGTAACCGTTGCTGTGTCAAATAGCCCACTACAGTTGTGTTGAAGAGTAAGGGAAAACCTCTGTGGAGAGTGCTAACGCTGATTCCTACTTGCTGCGCTAGTTCACACAGTGATGGGGGATGCTCAAGTTGTGTCGTCAAAATTTCTTTAGCATGGTGGATACAGGCAATGGTCTCAGGTTTTAGCCCTGGTGTGTCATGAATTGGCTTTTGCTCTGCCGAAATCCAATCCAGGTGCATCGCTACTAACTCAAATACCTTCGCCTGAAGATACATCCGCTTTGCAGTACCGCGATAGGGTGGATTCCACATTTGTTGAGCAAGCGATCGCATTGTTGGTGTCACTTTGGGATAAAATGAGGCTTTACAGTCTTCCCCTTTAAACAATAATTTCTGGATATCAGAGCTATATTGCCCATCCTCCAGCAAAAACGAGTCTAGCAATTCTGGCGAAATCTCTACATTCACACAAGTTAAACGCTCTCCAGCGCGATACTTTTCAATGTAGCCAGACGAAATCCCGCTACCCGAAAAGTAGCTATGTGTCCCACCCTGATTAGGATGAACATCATCAAAGTAAATCATGCCTGATAGGAAAATCGTGAACTGAATCGGATGCTCATGGGCAGGTGTTTTCACCATCAAGTCCTGGTGATATTCGCAATCTGAGAAGTTTAACCACACCCCAGGCGATAGGTTCATACTGCGATCGTAGCCCCGTCCGAGGATTTCCGGCACGCCCTCAAGCCTCTCAAAGCTATCAAGTACGAGATTTTCCACCTGGGGTTGAGGAGCTTGTTGGTGCAGTTCATCAAAGTCTGATTGGCTGAGGATGAGTGTCATGCTGGAGTGAGCTAAGTGCAATTTATTATCAATAAATTTACCACTATAGCTCTGAAAGCAAAACATCAGGATACATTTTTAATGCTATTGGGATGTAGACCTACATGGAATAGCAATAACAAAAACCACTACTTTTGACTAACGCCTACTTGCTAAAACAGCAAGTAGGTAACTTTTTATGACCCAGCTTGAATGGTTACAAGCAAATAAACAGGTTTATTCTAAAGAACATGGTGTTATCCATATCGCCGCCATCATCGATAAAAATCTTTACTTCAAAAAAGGAAGTGTAAATCAAATTATTTTCGACTGGGAGCATGAGGTAAATAGCGGTAATTTATTACCTCTTAATCAAGCACCAACAGGTAAAAGTATTCTTTACCAAGAGATAGCAGCTATTCTGAATGGTTCAGGAAAACTACAAAGTTGTGATATAATTCCGGCCCAAGAAGCTAAACTTTGTCCTATACCAGATGATATTCACCCTGTAGTTAAACTTGCCTTAAGTAAGTCAGGAATTACCCAACTATATTCTCATCAAGTCGAAGCATGGGAGGCTTACAAAAAAGGGGAAGATATCATTCTCCAAACTCCTACCAGTAGTGGAAAAAGTATCTCCTTTTTAATTCCAATCGTTCATGAGTGTCTAAAAGGTAAATCAGCTTTAGTATTCTTTAACTTGAAAGCACTTGCATTTGACCAAGTAGAGAAAATTCGCTCGTTTGTTAGTCACCTAAATGAGGATATCCGCCCCCAAATTCTCAATATCAATGGGGATATTCCTCCCCAGGAACGCAAACAACTTTACAGTCATCAACCCTCGATTTTATGCGTAACTCCCGATGTATGGAACCACGAACTGAATAACTACCAGTTCGACTCCAACTGGGGATTTAGAGAAACAATCAGAAAAATTTCAATCATTGTCTGTGACGAAACGCATTTCTATCAAGGCATATTCGGCTCGCATTTTGCATTACTTAATCGGCGAACTCAACTAATGATAGAATCTGCTGGCAATAATATTTCTAAATTACAGTACATATTCGCTTCTGCAACAATTAGTAACAGCAGTGAAATTGCCCAGAAGATATCCAATCGAGTAGAAGAAAGCAACCTTACTATTATTGACCAAAGTGGGGCAAAACGCTCGGAGATTACTTTCCTTAGCCTCAAAGCACGAAACAATACTCTTTACCAAACTGCCCAAGTTGCAGCCATGCTTGTAAGTAAAGGGGTAGTAGGGATTTGTTTCTGCGATAGTAGAGAACTGGTAAAGGTTTTAACTAATGCTATCCGTAAAGCTTTAGTCGAGATGCAACTACCCCACCTGGGAGAAACCATCTCAGCATTTTATGGCAGCATGAAGGCAAATCAGCGTAACAAAATTATTGCAGATATACAAAGCGGGAAGGTCAAGTTCATTATATCTACGAGTGCTTTGGAGGCGGGTCTAGATATCGGATCTATAGATGCAACCATTGTACATAGTTACCCTGGCTCAATTCTTGCCTTTCGCCAAAGGGCAGGACGTGCAGGGAGGCAAGAAGCAGGGTTATTGGTATTTATCCCGTCGAAAAGGTCGATTATGGATTCTTACTACGCCAATCACCCGGAACGCCTTTTATCCGATCCTCCAGAAATTATCAACTTTAACCACAATTATGAAACAACTTTGGAGCAGCACATTCTCGCCTGTTGCAAAGAAAGTAAACCGACACAAGCTCAAATTACTCGACATTTTGGTAGTTATGGGGATGCGATCGCACGACAGCTAATCGGTGATAATCATCTGATTTTCAGCTACAATCAAAGATTGACAACTAATCGAAACCTCGGTTATGTCCACTCAAAAATTAAAGTCAGAGGCAAGACTGACCAAAACATCATTTATGTCAATCAAAATAGTGGAGAAGAGTTTGAGGAAAGTTCGGCATCTTCTGCGCTACGAGAAGTTTACCCTGGTGCCATATATCTTGCTCAAGACTTCGACGGCAACCCCGTACAGTATAAATCACAAGAGCTAAATTTAACTGAAGGGAAAGCAATTCTCAAGCCAATTGAAGCAACCAACCTATTTAGTCGTCCCGAAGGAAGCCTAAATTTCGAGGAAATCAAAATTACAGGGAAAGCAAAAATTATCAGCCTTTCCCAAGGGGCAGCTAGATTTACACCTGTTTCAGCCAAAATCAAAGAAGAAATTTACGGGTACAACTTGTACAGGCTGGAACAAAAATGGACTTGCACTAATAACAGATGTCGCAACTTCAATTTAAATTTACCCGGACACATACAAACGTGTCCTGCTTGCAATACCCAACTTATTGAACGAGAATTTGTCGAACTATTGGAGGAAAATAAATACAAGGAAGCATTTGCTCTTAACTACAATACATTCTGCGTTAGGGTTGAAATTAACGCTGATGCAAGAAAATATTTTTCAGCCATCGTCAAAAATCTCCGAAAAGAGATACTCAACAAACAGAAATATATTTCCAATGAAGAGAAACAACTATTTGAAAGCAATGAAACTCAGATTTGCGTTCATACTCTCGCGCACCAACTCATGCTCAGTTTACCACTTGTCGAACATGGAGCAAACAGTCGAGATATCGATTTCATGTTAATCGAAGTACCATCAAATCATAACATAATTGGTTATTTCTTTGATGCGTGTGAACATGGTACAGGTATGTGCGATACTCTCATCCAGTATTTAGAGACCGCCTTTGTTAAGGCAAAGTTTCTAGTAGATAATTGCCCTTGTAAATATGGCTGCTCATCTTGTACAACAATTCAACGCTGCCCTGATGATAACAAAGCACTGTTTAAATCAGTTGGGCTATCTCTACTAGAGGAAATAAACAATCCTAGACCAACAAGAACTATGAATCAATAATTAAGATACTCCTATCCAGCTTGGATAGGATTATTTTTTCAGTCATGAAACCACATACATAGCTTACGCACAAAATTGATGAAAATTTGTGCGTAAGCTATGTACGTTGAACTATTAGCCGATTCAAGTCAAAACCGCAAACGGTTTAAAATTATTCACGCACCAACATATCTACTTATAGAAACAAATTTCCAAATAGGAGATTTTGTCGAGTCTAACAGCATTGATTTTATTATCAATCATGCCGTGAGTCTAGGATATAAGGTGAAAATATCTGATCCAGCAACCCAAGAGAATTATAAATATCCTCTTCCCAAAATCAGCGATGAACTTACTGATTTGATGATTAATTATCCATCAGACTTAAAACTGCGAACCAACGGGATGGTTTTTGAACAAAGGGCATATTTAATGTCTAAAGTTTACGATGAAGTATGCCAAAATCTTGAATCAAAAGCTCTCTTAAAAGAAGCTGAGTATTGGCTGATAAATTACGCACGAGAAGTAATTGCCAAACAATGCCATTACTTACCAGATATCCTGATTAAATTAGATAACCCAGTTGTGAGAGCAATGGCAATAGATACACTCATGATTTGGCAGCCAGACTGGGAAAAGGCTATCTCCCAATATATAGGAAGGAGATTTGAAGCTGGTAACAATGAGTTTGAGATTATTAGCTACTACCACAATCAAGAAAAGAAGGGTAAGGAGGGAATAATGGTACTGTGTAGGGTAACAAAAACCATGAATAATTATCTTGAATTCCCTATCTTTCCCTTCAATACAAATTGTACTCTTGGAACTTATCAAGTCGAAAATGCCCTGAACCAAAGGTTGGCTTAAAACATAATCACCATCTGAAATATTAATCATGGACGACCAAAAAATCAATTATTTAATAACAGGCATTTGCACGTTTCATTGGAATGCTGACTTTCATAAATTCTGTGAAGTCTGCAACTTTGATCCCAATCATGATTACTCAAAGGAGAAATGGCAGCAGTGGCAACAATTTGTATCCAGTATCAAAGCGTTTGACCAAAATACACTTGCCAAGATAGTTGCAGCAGGCCATCAATTAGCACCGTAATCATAATATTAAACCACCACAGTCACTAACGCGCCCGTGCATGAATTATCCAAATAACTAGTTATTATGAATTCATGCACGCCCAAATCCGTCATTTGGTATCTTCGCTTGACAACTTACCCGAAGAATGGCGAATCGTCCCTACCTTTGGTAAACGTCCTCTAGGGAAAGAATGGCAAAAAAATACCTACTCTCCCAGAGAACTACAAGCCGAACTCGTCCGCCGCAGCTTAAAAGTTTGGACAAATAACAGATTTATCACCCCCACTGGTGTAGCCTTGGTATGCGGTTCCAATCATCCCCAAGGGTACTTAGTAGCTATTGACTGCGACGGGGAAACCTCCTGGCGACAAATTATCCAAATTAACGAACATACAGAATCAGAAGAACCCAACCAGATAATACCCGCCGAAGCAATCGATGTTCCTACGGAGTCGGTGTGCGATACTCCTACGGAGTCGTTACACGAACGCGCTCAAAAATATCTTCCTCCCACAATTGCATTTACCTCTGGAAGGAAATATCGGAGCCAGCGCTTATACCTTATCCCAAATTCAAAAGCTTGGGAGGTAAAATCTCGCAAAATCAAAACTGGGAAGGATGAACACTTGGAGTTTCGAGGCAAAAATCTAGCCTCAATCCTTCCCCCTTCCTTTCACCCAGAGGGCAGAAATTACAGATGGCTTCCGGGCTGTAGTCCATCTGAGCGCCAAATAGAAATAGCCCCCGACTGGGTAATTGCTCAGATGCTTGCCAAACAGGAGAAAGCAAGAAAGTTTAACCTACCCAAAGAGAAATATAACCGCAGATATGGGGTAGACAGGTACGCTCATTTAATTCCCTCAATCGAGACAAATATCCAGACTGCACTTGTACTACTTGAAGTCATACACCCTCGATTTGCAGATGATTACCACTCGTGGATTCAAGTCGGAATGGCACTTCATAGTGTTAGTCCCATTTTATTTAAAGCATGGGACACTTGGAGCCAACTTTCTTCTAAGTACAAATCAGGCGAATGCGCCTACAAATGGCAGTCTTTTAACAAGACAGGTATTACTATCCGCACCTTATTTAGATTAGCCAATCTCTCTTAATCATGAGCAGTCAAATATCACCTGACGAGAATGTAACTAACCTTGAAGACAGTTATAGCAGTAGAGATTTTAATCCTGATATTCAGGAGAATAGCCATTTAGAAGAAACTTTAGATGAATTAGTAAATACTGAAGTCATAAACCAAGATTCATCTACCGAGATAAATTTAGGCAACTCTGACACAAAAACCACCTTAATAACCATTCAACTAATACCAAATTCTGAAACAGTAATTGTCTCAATTGGAATCCAAGGCGCACTTCCAAATTGAGTTTAGTCCCGAACATAATAGTATTCCTGTCTCACCACAAAAAGTTGAATGGTGGTATGAAGATTTCGAGGAACTAGAATACTCAGAAAAGTTCCTCCTATCGTTGATGGGGCAAGGGTACAACATAAGCCAATGGGAACTAAATTTTGGTTTTACTCCTGATTACATTGCTCTAGCAGAAGAAATTTACTTCGAGACACTTGTCAAGCTATGCCGTCGTTACAAAAGTCCTCTTCAATATTTAGATACAGCCAGACGAATTATAGATTACTCGACTGAAAATATCTGGCTAGATGTTACGTGTGAAACAAGCGATTGGCTGGAATGGACTTATGAAAATATCATATTTCTCGGTAAAAAGTGGAAAGAAGCCGTCTCGATGATGGAAAAATCAAATGAGCTTACCCACTTGCTAGGAACATCTCTTCCTGCTCGGAAAGCAGCAGTCAAAATTTGGAACCAAGCATCAAAATCATGAATGTAGATACAAACATATTACCAATAATTAACTTAGAAAGTATATCGCAAATCCTGCTTGGGAATATTCCCCAAGATGATTTAATAGCACAGTTAATTATCCTCAAAGGACAGTTTATCTTAGTCGAACGCGAAGGCAAACAATCTAAGTACAAGTTCCTTTCTCCTGAAGCAGTAGAGAAAGCCTTCACAAGTAAAACTGCTGCATCTGGATGGCTTTCTAGTAACACGATTTGGTGGGGGAAAAATCCAGAGGGAGAGGCAATTATTCAGTTTTACTCTCCCCAAAAATATCAAATTCAAATTATGGGACAGGAAACCAAGGTAATTACTGTCCCCATGCCTGCATTCCTCTTTGCTGGATGCGGTAGTAGATATTACCTCTGGGCAGTTAAAGGGAGGGTATTTAAACCAGACGCACAACTGTACAAGCCACCTCTACCTAACGTTTGGGAGGACTCTGGTATTTGTTTTGGGGGAAATTCTCCCGGTATGTGCAGTGCTGCAACTATAAGCCAAACTTGGGATCTGTTCTGGAAATCACCCTTTAATAAGGACTTGTCCCAAGGCAAGTCAAAAACTCATCCCGACAATATCTGCAACCAGCTAATCAAATTGCACGAGTCTAAACCCAAATCCTACCCTTCAAGTGACCTTGTTTCCGTTCATAGCTGGAAAGTCACAACCCCAGAAGACATTATCAATCATTTGTTCAGTTAGCCATGAATCCCTTTATCGGTTATCACTTCGCTACAAGTAATAATTTTCCTCCCTACAGCCAAAAACTTCAGGAATACTGGCTGGGAGCAAATGGACTTTTCTTGCGATCGCACCGCCGCGAGTTAGAGGTTTGCTTGCAAGTGACTCAAACTCAAGTTGCTGGACTCCAACCCCTTAAACCCTACTTTCGCCTGAAAGTCCCAAAAGTCCCAAGCCTTGTAATCACGGATATTATCAGTGCTGCCAGTATCAACCCCCAACAGGAAATCCTATTCTACTTGGGAGTGACAAATAACCAATGGTGGTGTCACACGCCACTGCAAACTGCGTCTTCTACTCACGTCTTATCTTTAGAAAGCACATTCGATAAAAACTATACAGATAGCTTGTTGGAAATGCACAGTCATGGAACTCTAGCTGCTTACCCTTCAAGTGCAGACAATCAGGAAGAAAAAGGCAAATTTCGAGTGTTCGCGATCGTTGGCACACTGAATACCACTCCCACAATCTATACTCGCATCGGGATATACAATCACTTTTTCGACATCAACCCCAATCAAATATTTGAACTTTCGCCACAGGTAAAATGCTCGAATTAACTGCTTACCAACAAGCTTTACCCGTCTTACCTCGCAATCATACCCGTATTAACTTCGTCTTAGTGGGAGCAGGAGGAACAGGCGGGTTTCTTGCAGAAGATTTATGCCGAATTATCCTGCAACTTCAGCGCACGGGGAAAGAAATTAATTTTACGATCATCGATGGCGATACTGTCGAACTTAAAAATATCAGCCGACAAAATTATCAACAAGCTGAAATTGGGCTACCAAAGGCAGAAACACTGGCTGCAAGATGCAGTGCCAAATATGGAATAGAGATTACAGCCATTTGCGAGTGGTTTGAAGAAGACATGATTCGCAGTACCAGTTGGTGGAACACCCTAACGGTAATTATTGGCTGTGTGGATAACAGCACCGCTAGGAACAAAATTCACTCAGTTACCAAACTCAACAGTGCAAAGGAGCCAGCATCGCTATTTTGGCTAGATTGTGGAAACAGGAACCACTCCGGCCAAGTAGTAGTTGGAACGCACTCTAATTTTGATATAGTCCAAGCTGCCAATAGCCCAGACAAACCTAAATTTTGGTTACATCTTCCCTCTCCGGCGCTGGTTCACCCGGAACTGTTAGTTCCTCAACTGGAAGAACTCACCGACAATAACCTCTCATGTGCAGAAATTCAAGCACGAAATTATCAATCGCTATTTGTCAATAAAATGACGAGCGCGATCGCAGCCCAGTACTTACTAGAGTTAACCCTTACGGGGGGGTTAAAAAAGTTCGCCAGTTATTTTGACCTCAAAACAATGTCAACCCGAAGTTTATACGCAACCATCGACAATCTGAAAAAATACTATATACCGTAGACAAATCACCACAAATAGCTCACGCATATTTATCCCAAAAAATAAATTTGGGATAAATTTTTATGAATCGATTCAATCACAAAATGCTTGAGCTAGTCGAACATCATCCAGAGAGTTTATCAACGATAAATTATTCTAATCTCACTGTAAAAAGTGAATCCGAAGTTGCTGGAGGTCAGTTTCATCTCGTCATGCAACAAATTGGTTTAGGGCTACCAGTCGAAGCCTTATTAAAGGAATACCCCCAAATTAATAACTGGGTCGGTAAGGTAAAACCTTTTCTAAACATCCTTGGAAACAAACAATGGAACGCCCAAATTCAATATTTATATCACGATATCCTTCTCTATAGCGAGTGTGACCTTATTATCTATGGTGAAAATCAAGTAGTTGGGTTTGACTGGACAATTCAAAAATCTCTGAAATTTGAAATTCTTGAGACCAAGTGGCAAACCCGATTGAGATTATTTCTCCTTCACGAACGAACTGGAATGCCATTTGAACAAATTAGCCTAGTTTACTTGTTCATAAATACTGATAGTATCTACCAGTTTACTTACTCTGAAAAGAAACATTTGGCTTTCAAAGAACGGTTAGAAGAAACACTCGCTCCTTTTATAGGATACAACAATGAAAAGAAACATTTAGCCGACAAAATAACTCCTCAAAAAGCACATGATAAATGGCTGGCAAGAGAAATATCAACTACGGAATATTTAGCAGCAATTCCTGAAGTTGAATTATGAATCCAACAGAATTAAATATCACTAAAATCGAACTCACTTTCGGCGGTGGTGGTTCTTGCGTACCTAGCGTGCTAAAATACTAATATATTTCTTAATAATATCGAA
>JAHCSU010000439.1 GCA_023522315.1 Nostoc sp. CCCryo 231-06 | reverse complement strand
AATATTCTTGAATATCGATGTATTACATCTTGAAGTGCGGAATGTCGGATATAATGTTGTACCGCATGTGAATGGGAACCGCTATATAAAATACATATTTTCCTTTTTGAACGGTACGATGCCTGCGGCGAGCTACGCCTACGCTTGGCAATATATTATTATATCTGTGCAACAATCGCTATAGGTTACTAAAATTACAAACGCAGAGATGATCCAATTTAGCCAAGAATACTTGCAAACTATCCGCACCCATGCCGAAAGCACCTATCCAGATGAGTGCTGTGGTATAATTTTAGGCTATCTCGCTAATGGGGGTAAAATTGTGGTAGAAGTCATACCAACAGAAAATGCCTGGAATACAGAAGTGGCTGCTGAATTTCTAGGGGAACGCACAGCAGAAAGTAAAAGACGGCAATATGCGATCGCACCCGAAGTTATGTTAAAAACACAAAGGGAAGCACGCGACAGATCACTCAATATTATCGGCATTTTTCACTCCCACCCAGATCATCCTGCTATCCCTTCAGAATGCGATCGCCTATACGCTTGGCAAGGATACTCGTATATAATAGTTTCCGTCGAAAACGGCAAAGCTGGAAAACTCCAAAGCTGGAGCCTTGATGAGACTCATCATTTCCAAGCAGAGGCAATTGAAAATATAATTTAACGGCTTAGTTTAAAGACGCATATCGTTTTTCGATAGGATTAATATTCCGCTCTCCGAGATCATAACTGCTATGCTCAATCCCAATCTGGATGAAATCCAGTTGACCAAAGACGATTACGAACGCTACTCCCGACACCTGATTTTGCCGGAAGTAGGACTAGAAGGACAGAAGCGCCTGAAAGCTGCCAGTGTCCAGTGTATCGGTACAGGTGGGCTAGGTTCACCATTACTTTTATATTTGGCGGCGGCGGGTATTGGACGTATCGGGATTGTCGATTTCGATGTTGTTGATACTTCCAACTTACAACGCCAAGTAATTCACGGGACATCCTGGGTAGGTAAACCTAAGATTGAATCGGCAAAAAACCGCATTCATGAGATTAACCCCTATTGCCAGGTTGATTTATACGAAACTCGCCTAACTTCCGAAAATGCTCTGGAAATCCTTCAACCTTACGATATCGTGGTGGATGGTACTGATAACTTCCCCACTAGATATCTAGTTAACGACGCCTGCGTATTGCTGAATAAGCCCAACGTCTACGGTTCAATTTTACGCTTTGAAGGGCAAGCTACTGTATTTAACTACCAAGGTGGGCCAAATTATCGTGACCTTTTCCCAGAACCACCACCACCAGGAATGGTTCCCTCTTGTGCAGAAGGTGGCGTATTGGGAATTTTACCAGGAATTATTGGTTTAATCCAAGCAACGGAAACTGTCAAAATCATTTTGGGACAAGGTAATACCCTAAGTGGACGGTTGCTGCTATACAACGCCTTAGATATGAAATTTCGGGAGTTGAAACTGCGTCCTAACCCAATTCGCCCAGTGATTGAAAAGTTGATAGACTACGAACAATTCTGCGGAATTCCACAAGCTAAGGCAGAGGAGGCTAAACAGCAGATGGAAATGCAAGAAATGACCGTTAAGGATTTGAAGGAGTTGCTCGATAGTGGTGCGAAGGATTTTGTACTGCTAGATGTCCGCAACCCCAATGAGTACGACATTGCCAAAATTCCTGGTTCAGTGTTAGTGCCTTTACCAGACATTGAAAATGGGAATGGTGTTGCCAAGGTGAAGGAAATATTGAACGGTCACCGCTTAATTGCTCATTGTAAGATGGGCGGGCGCTCGGCAAAAGCCCTCGCCATTCTCAAGGAAGCCGGGATTGTTGGGACGAATGTCAAAGGCGGAATAACCGCTTGGAGTCGAGAAATTGATTCTTCTGTTCCAGAATATTAAAACGCAAAGGAACGCAGAGGAAAGCGCAGAGGTACGCAAAGTTATTCTCTGCGTACCTCTGCGGTTAAAATCTGACGAATCTTAATTAGGAATTAGCTACAGGTTTCACCTGACCGAGCAAACTGTGCAGTTTTTCGCCTTCAATGACTTCTGTTTCTAAGAGTTGAGTAGCGATCGCTTCTAGCAAGTCTCGATTCTGTCTGAGAATCTCTAGGGCTTGCTCGTGGGCTGTTTCCACGATTTCCTTGACTTCGCTATCAATGGCTTTTGATGTGTCTTCACTCACCGCCCGCCGGGGATTAGCCCCACCATTACCCAAAAACATCGATTGTTGTCCTTGTTGGTAAGCCAGTGGCCCTAAGACTTTGCTCATACCATAAGCTGTTACCATCCGTTCTGCCAAGTCAGTTGCTCGTTGCAAATCGTTGGAAGCACCTGTTGTAATACTGTTAAACACAATCTCTTCGGCTGAACGTCCACCTAACAGAGTCGCAATCTGACCCCGCAGTTCATCTTCATTCATCAAAAAGCGGTCTTCAGTTGGTAATTGGAGAGTATAACCCAAAGCTGCCATTCCACGGGGAATAATCGAAATCTTTTCTACGCGACCGTTTCCTGTGGTTAGCGCCCCTACCATTGCGTGGCCGACTTCATGGTAAGCAACAATCTTTTTCTCAGTCTCGTTCATCACCCGACTCTTCTTCTCTAAACCGGCGACTACCCGCTCAATTGCTTCGGCAAAGTCTTCTTGAGCAACACTTTGACGGAGATTGCGAGCTGCTAATAATGCGGCTTCATTGACCAAGTTTGCCAAATCTGCACCAGCAAAACCAGGGGTACGAGTAGCGATCGCTCTTAAATCTACATCATCTCCTAATTTTACCTTTTGAGCGTGAATCTTGAGAATTGCTTCCCGACCAGATAAATCGGGACGGTCTACCAACACCTGGCGGTCAAAGCGACCTGGACGCAGCAATGCAGAATCAAGGCTTTCGGGGCGGTTGGTAGCTGCTAGTACAATCACCGTTGCATCCCCTGCTGCAAACCCGTCCATCTCTGTTAGTAACTGGTTGAGGGTCTGTTCTCGCTCATCGTTACCACCGTAGAAGCCGTTACTGCTACGAGACTTACCGATCGCATCCAATTCATCAATGAATATAATACAAGGAGCCTGTTTCTTTGCCTGCTCAAACAAATCCCGCACTCTGGAAGAACCTACACCGACAAACAATTCTACAAACTCCGAACCAGAGATGCTGAAGAATGGAACTCCTGCTTCTCCTGCTACGGCTTTCGCTAAAAGTGTTTTACCAGTACCCGGAGGGCCAACTAACAACACACCTTTGGGAATCCTAGCGCCAATTTGCGTATACCGTGCCGGAGTCTTGAGGAAATCGACAATTTCCACTAACTCAGTTTTCGCTTCTTCTACCCCAGCCACATCTGCAAAAGTGATTTTAGCTGATTCGCCTTCAACGTAAACCTTAGCTTTGCTCTTACCAATAGAAAGCGCACCTTGGGGGCCACCGCCACCACCACGGGCGAGAAAGAACTGCCAAATACCAATAAAAATCAGTGGTGGAATCACCCAACTTAAGAGGGTTGTAAACCAAGTATTCTTGGGTGGTGGTGTAGCAGCGAATTCAACTCCCTTTTGTTCTAGGAGTTTGGGTAACTCTAAATCAAAGATTGGTGTAGTTGCAAACACCTGGGGCGGCTCGGCATTTTCTGCCTTTAATTGGTAGATGATCTGGTTTTGACCAACGGAAACGCGGCTAACTTCCCCTTCTTGTACTTGATGAATAAATAAACTATAGGGAACACCAGTCGGGCCAGAAGCAAATAAACCAGGCAAAAATAAATTTAAGAGCAAAAATAGCCCTGATACTGCCAGTAATATATTAGCAATGATCCGAAACCGAGGTGACTTAGGCTGTTCTTTAATTGGCATTGATGTTACTAATCCTTAAAATGAAACCTGTTGAAAATGTGACTTTCACAGAAAGTCCGTTATTTACCATCCAAATAGTTGAAGCAGCTTATACTGTTTCCAACCAATCAAAAATTTGGGCTAACTGATCCAGTGTTACCAGTCCATACTGCCAGAGGGTCATAGCCAGAAAGTTGGGGGTCTGCTCACAATGTCGCAAAGCCAGAGAAATTGCTCCACTAGGAATACCCAACTCTTCCTTTAAAAAATGCACCAATTGATCTGTAACTTTCATAGCAATGTTAAATAAGGCTTATTTCTGAGAGAGCTTAACTTGTGTGATGTAATGTCCAGGCTGCATCGCTAAGTTGTTCAGTTTGTTTTGATCGTTAAGAATACTACCGTTTCTCATAACTTCTCCCGTCTAGCAATGGTTGCAGAATTTTTTTATTTATGTAACTAAACTTAACAATTAAATTAATCTTTGGGAACTAACGAGCAAATACGGTTTACCGTACTCAAAGGGTTATTCTACAAACCCAAAGCCTACTTGGTTTTGGAAGTAGCAATCAATTGGCAGTTTTTAACCTTTAAAATCACTTCTTCAGGGGCGACCAGCACAGCAAAAATTGTGTATGATGCTGTGAGTGGGCGATGCAAGCAACCCTTTAGCAGATGAGTCCTCTACTCAGTTTGGCGAAAGCCTGATTGAGCAAGTCATGTCTTAGATTAAAGAATCCCCGTGCGTTCACGCCGGGGAGTGTCAACTATGTCAACATCAGTAGGATAACATCGCTGTGCTACCCTACCACCATGTGTTCCATTTAGTATGAAAACAGCTGTAGACATTGCATTAACTATATATACTCAATTTATCTTGCAGCTTTCCAAGCTCAAAAATATTAGTGGTGATAATTCATCTTTTTAATATTCAACGCCTAAACTCAACGTATTTCTATTCTCTAGCAATGACAATATCGTTAGATTTAATCACTGCATAAGCTTCCTTTCCCTCAGATAGTTCCAACTCTTCTGCGGAAGCTCTAGTGATAATCGAGGTTAATTCTACTTTATGAACAATTTCCAGAGTCACCTCACTATTAACTGCTCCATAGACAACTCGTTTAACGACACCTTTAAGAATATTGCGAGAACTAACTTTTAGTGATTTCTTTTGAATACTACTTTCTATCTCAGGCTTTTGAGTGTAGATATAGTCCTGTTTTTCCTGGGGAATTGCTGGTGATATCGGTGCTGATGAGTGCTGATTAAGGCTACGCACGAGTTCCCGCAGAATCTCAGTCTTGGTGCGTTGAGACTGTTCGCAGAACTCCTCCAGAATCTTCCGCTCGTCCTCTGAGGTTTGAAATGTGACCCATCCTTGTTCTTTTCTTGGCATAATGTTATTAATTTTGGTTATTCTTGGTATGATTCTACCAAGTATCAATTCGATGTGTTATTTTAAGAAAAATATTTTTTCTGGAAGGATTTTCTCCATTTTTATAGACAATTCATCAATTAATCCCATACATTTAACTACATAAATATTTATTTTTTATAGTTACAAAACAATTTGTTACTTAATAAAATTAGTGCTGGCTTAATTTGGAATCAAAATTATGATTATCTGAAACCCTTTATTCCGACTGACAAACCGGTGAATGGGCTATGGGGAATGGAGAATAACTAATTGCCAATGCCCACCCACAGAAGAAATTTATCGCCAGAATGATGCTCATTGGTACCACTAGCATTTAAGCTAGTACGGGTGAACTATATGTAGTATAGAATGTCTGACTTAATTCTGTTTTGGCATCGGCGCGATTTACGCATTTCTGACAATACGGGACTGGCTGCGGCAAAACAACAGAGTCCGAAAGTGGTGGGGGTGTTTTGCCTTGATCCGAATATTCTGGAACGGGATGATGTTGCTCCTGTGAAAGTAACTTATATGATTGGCTGTTTGGAGAAACTCCAAGAGCGATATGCTCAAGTTGGTAGCCAGTTGTTAATACTCCACGCCAATCCTGTACAAGCGATACCAGTTTTAGCAGAAGCAATAAATGCCAAAGCTGTTTTTTGGAATTGGGATGTAGAACCTTATTCGCAAGAACGCGATCGCACCGTTATAAATGCCCTCAAAGAAAAAGGCATTCAATTTCTTAACCAAAACTGGG
Organism: Nostoc sp. CCCryo 231-06; assembly: GCA_023522315.1. GTDB lineage: Bacteria > Cyanobacteriota > Cyanobacteriia > Cyanobacteriales > Nostocaceae > Nostoc. The sequence goes on along the minus strand of JAHCSU010000439.1, from coordinate 999 downwards.
ATCAAATTCTCAATTCCCCAGAGCAATTACGCACCGGTAGCAATCAACCTTACACGGTTTACACCCCCTTCTGGAAAAATTGGATTACCAAACCGAAAGCGAACCCAGTAGAAACACTGGAAAATGTTGAGGGGTTAACAGAAGCTGAACAGGAAATTGCTAAACGTGCAGGAGCCTTAACGCTACCTTCAGCCAAAGATTTAGGGTTTATTTGGGATGGAGAATTGATTATTTCACCGGGAGAGGCGGCGGCGCAAGAACGGCTAGAGGAATTTACTGCTAAAGCTATTACTGAATACCAAGAACAGCGGAATTTCCCCGCAGTGGATGGAACATCGCAACTGAGTGCAGCTTTAAAATTTGGCGTAATTGGCATTCGTACCGTTTGGCAAGCCACGATAGAAGCACTAGAAAACAGTCGCAGTGAAGAAACAGCAGTTAATATTCGCACATGGCAACAAGAATTAGCTTGGCGGGAGTTTTATCAACATGCAATGTATAACTTCCCCGAATTAGCTGATGGTGCTTTCCGCGACACCTTTAAAAACTTTCCTTGGCAAACTAACGAAGAACATTTCCAAGCTTGGTGTGAGGGGAGAACAGGCTATCCCATTGTGGATGCAGCAATGCGCCAGATGAATGAAAGTGGCTGGATGCATAACCGTTGTCGAATGATTGTCGCCAGTTTCCTTACCAAAGACTTGCTAATTAATCCCCAATTGGGAGAAAAATACTTTATGCAGCACCTGATTGACGGTGATTTATCTGCTAATAATGGGGGTTGGCAATGGAGTGCTTCTAGCGGCATGGACCCTAAACCTGTGCGGATTTTTAACCCAGCCAGTCAAACACAAAAATTTGATCCAGAGGGGGAATATATTCGGCAATGGGTGTCAGAATTACGCTCTGTAGATACAGAATATTTAGTTACTGGGAAAATTCCATCTTTAGAACGTCATGCTGTTGGCTATCCTGAACCTATTGTGGATCATAAAATAC
>JAHCSU010000044.1 GCA_023522315.1 Nostoc sp. CCCryo 231-06 | reverse complement strand
TAACTGCCCTCAAATTTGGCCGGAACCTAAATATCTGTTCCAAGGTATATTTGTACTTGTACCTCGTGCAAATGTTCTCTAGGAAATAGTCATAGTTATAACTAGAATTAGGAAAATAAAGTTTTTGATGAGAGGTAGGGCAGTCAATTGGGTAAGTCATGAGTTGGTTATCCCTAATCTTTTCAAGTCTAAATTTGTTTAAAAAGGGTCGTAAAACACGGAAAAATATAGACCGTTTTCTTGCCATGTTCTGTTGGTGGAAGATACAGAAACTAAAGGAATACCGTAATCGAGACGCGCTGTGAAGCGATCGCTCTGCTGCCAAATTAAACCCAAACCTACTGAAGCTAAAGAATTACGTTCTGGAGCTTCTCTGCCAGCATTCCAAGTGCTGCCAACATCTACGAAGGGAGCTATTTGCAAAACTGCATTCCAGTCAGGTACGCGCAGAACTGGTAATCTGACTTCCGCCGAAGCAAAAGCACCATTATCTGTCAACAGCAAATCTTGACGATAGCCGCGAACGCTTTGCAAACCTCCCAAAGTAAATTGTTCCAAAGGTAAAAGAGAGGTAGCTGATAGCTGAACATTACCACGAACTAAAAGTAATGTTTCTGGCGCTAACAGTCGCACCCACTGAGCTTGTCCTTGCTAAGAAAGAAAGCGAGTATCAGGTTGTTCTGCATTAACTGTGGCATCTATTGCCCCAACTCCTAAATTAAATTGCGATCGCGCGGCAATTACTTGGCTGGTATCGCGCTGCGTCCATTCTTGAAAAAATTTCAGTGCCGAGATCCGAGTTCTTCCTTGCTCATCTGCGCTTTGAGACAGGGGATAGGGCATATCTAGTAAGGGCGAAGATGAGGATTAGTATCGAAAGAAAACTGCGTGGCTTGTTGCCATTTCTGTAACTACTGCACGATATGACAGGTGGGGAGAGGTGGTACTGGCGTAAGGCAGCGAATCTGC
>JAHCSU010000438.1 GCA_023522315.1 Nostoc sp. CCCryo 231-06 | reverse complement strand
AAATAGAAAGGTGTTTCAAGAGAAGTTAGAAGGATATCTAGAAGCGTCAAAAGCTAACCCGGATAAACTACAAATCTGGTTTTGGGATGAAAGCGGTGCATTGAGCCTGTCGAAATGTGGATTCAGTATGAGGGTAATTAGGCGTAGAAGTTGGGTGAAAAGAGGTACTAGAAAAAAAGTCACTGGACAACGTAGTAGAGGAAAAGTAAACGTTATGGGAGGTGTTCGATATCATGATAAAAAAAGAATGTGTTATTTCATCGATAAAGGTAACTCAACAAGCTTTTATGAACAAATTAAAAAATTACATACTTTTGTAAAAGAAGAGTGGATTAATCAAGGAAATATAGAAGATAAGTTTACATTATCTGAAGTAAGAATACTCATCATACTAGATAATGCTAGCTACCATAAAAAGAAAGATATTCTGGAAAAAATAGAACAAGAGATGCCGAATATACAACTTTATTTTTTACCTCCTTATAGTCCAGATTTTAATTTAGTTGAATTAGTTTGGCATTCAGTGAAAGAATACATAGCACATCGCCTATTTAAATCAGTACTGGACTTGCAAGAATTACTAGACAGATTATTAAACGATGGTGAACTAATTATTAAGTGGGGTAGAAAAATCAAGAATAAGGGTAATGCTGTTATTGCAAGTTAAATGTCCGACAGCTTATCTCCTAAAGCTAAGTCTGGGTTAGCAGCCAAGTGCTTCTCATACCGCTCGGCTAACTGGATTAGAGCTTCGTCTGTCTTAGCTGATAGTGCTAGTAAATGTAGAGGGCGTTCTATTGACGTTGGCGCTACTTGTGAAATTGGAGCCTCTTCCAAAATCACATGAGCGTTAGTGCCGCTAAAGCCAAAGGTATTAACTCCCGCCAGTCGGCTCTTTGCTCGTACAGTCCAGGGCATTCGTTCAGTTGGAACTTTTAGCCTGAATTCATCCCACTTAATGTTAGGATTAGGCTGCTGAAAATGCAGATGGGGTGGGATTTCTCCATGTTGCAAAGCCAGCACTACCTTAATTAAACTAGCAATCCCAGAAGCGGGTTCTAAGTGACCAATGTTGGTTTTTACTGAACCAATAACCAAAGGTTGATCTTGAGGACGATTCTTACCAAACACTGCCCCCAAAGCTGCCACTTCAATCGGTTCTCCAACTGATGTCCCTGTACCCCCTTTAGCCCTTTAGTAACATATATTCAGAAAGATGAAGAAACTCATCCAGTAGCATTGCTCCCGATTTCTGCCAATCGCTACGAACTTTACAATCCAATTGCCCAAACTCGTATTCCTGTTGATGCTGATATTGCCGCTACAGTAGTTCCAGTTGCATATATGTTTTATCGGTCTTTTCCCGATAAAGCTCTTTCTGTTTTTGACGTAGTTAAATTCGCCCTTGTCGGTCGCAGAAAAGACCTGGTGATTATTCTTTTCGGCGGTGTTGTCGTTACTTTCCTGGGAATGCTGATTCCGCAAGCTACTGCGATTTTGATTGATAACGCAATTCCTGATAGCGATCGCAATTCCTTAATGCAAGTTGGTTTAGGATTACTGGTTGCGGCTTTTGCAACAGCGCTATTTAGCTTGGTTCAAGGATTTTCTCTGCTGCGCTTAGAAACGACTTCTGATGCGTCTACCCAGGCTGCGATGTGGGATAGATTGTTGAATTTACCTGTCTCCTTTTTTCGCCAGTACACAACAGGGGATCTTCTATCTCGCACCAACTCCGTAAGCCAAATACGTCGTCAACTAGGCGGTACAATTTTAATCCAGCTGATTACCAGTCTGTTTGCTTTCCTCAATTTAGGGCTTTTATTTTACTACAGTCCTGAACTATCTCTAATTGCTGTTGCGATCGCTATAGTAACTATTGCCGTCACTACTATTTCGGGAATGATTCTTGTTCGTAAAGTTCATCCCCTCTTAGAAATAGGATGTTGCCGGAAGTAGAAAGGAAGTTTTGACGAGCTAGCTTTTAGAGAAGGACTATTTGCTCAGTTGATGCAAAGGCAGATGGCTGAAGGGGTGACAAAGAAGCTATGAAGCAGACTGGATAAGAGACATAGCACGTAGACCCTTCCGAAAATAGGGTAGTTTACAACCCAAGGCATCTGGTTGCGACCTCTGAAGTTTTTGTATCGTAAATATAGTTGTAATATTTTCTCGGCGTTAGCGATCGCGGCTCAGGAGTCAGAATAAAAATAATTAATATAGATAAGCTAGATGAGCCGTTTTTTTGTCGCCCTTTTACCACCACAAGACATTCAAGACTACGCCAACCAGATTAAGCAGTACTTCGCTGATCACTATGCTAGTAGCGGAGCGCTAAAGTCTCCGCCTCATATTACCCTGCAACCACCTTTTGAATGGGCAGATGATAACTTGCCACTGCTAGAAGCATCCTTGAAGGAATTTGCTAGTAGACAACAGCCAGTAGCAATTACACTCAAGGGATTTGATGCCTTTGTGCCTCGTGTCATTTACATTAATGTAGTCATAAGTCAAGAACTTTTGACTTTGCAAGCTGATTTAATGGCTTATGCAAAAAGCAACTTGGGAATCGTTGACAAGGTTTCTAAAACTCGCCCTTTTGCTCCCCATATAACGGTTGCGTTTCGAGATTTAACAAAGCAAAACTTTAGAGTTGCTTGGCCAGAATTTGAAAAGCGTCAGTTGCATTTTGAGTTTACTGCCGACAAATTAACGCTACTGCTTCACGACGGTAAGCAGTGGAATATTAAATCGGAGTTTGGTTTTTGCCTACTGAGCAATGAGTAACATTTAAAGTGTATGCTTAAAGGTGGCATGTAATATATGCGATCGCTATTTAGAAGCAACCCGAAGCGATCGCCCACCAAGACTTAAAACCACTTTTCTTTTTCTCGGTGTATACTCACCTACACCGAACATCTCAAAGAGTTGCACCTTGGTGTCATACATTGCTTAACTTTTGTAACGCCTTGCAAACAAGACATGTTAGATTTATTTATTTCTACTTACATAATTTTTGTAAAACAAGATACATTAAATGGTAGTTTAGTCGCAAAGGAAGCAAAAAGTATGGCTGTTAGTAGCCCTGAAATGATCCGTCATATATTGATTGGGCTGGGATATTTAGCTCCTGAGATAGATCCTAAGCCGGATCTCACTAAATTCGCTCCCTGGAAGCGGAATAACAACTCCTTGACAGATGATCCTACCGAAGAAGCGATTAAAAAGTTTCAGAAACAGTACTCACAAAAACTTGCGGTTAATGGTAACGCTGATGCCGAGACTCGAAGTGTAATGGAAGATACAGTAATAGGACTTCAAAATAGATTGAAATTTCACGGTTTTGCAACCAATGCCGAAATTCCACCAGGCAAACCTTTTTATGGGCCAGCCACTTATACAGCAGTCAAGAAATTTCAGAAATCTCAGGGTTTAACTGAAAATGGTATTGCCAGTATTGAACAGCGTCAAATTTTACAGCAACCTAGTCTTACAAATAAGCCCCAGCCGCAGCCACAATCACAACTCAAGCTGATAGATTTATTGGCTCAATTCAAAAAGAATCCTCAAAATCCTTCTTATATCGCAGCCCTAAATAACTTACAACAAAATCTACCCAAGGACGTTTTGCACAAAGTTACTAACAAATGGAGGGGGACAAACGATCAAAATCCTGAGATTGTCAAGCTGACGAATTTGTTCACTTATTATGATGACAATAATCAAAGTCATCGTGATGCATTAACTCACTTACAAAGTCAAATCACCCCAGCTATCTCTCAAGCATTTTTAAGTCTCTGGAATAAGAAGTAAACAAATACAGCGTTTTTCAGGTAAATGAAGTATACAGGTAGGGGCACAGCACTGCTGTGCCCCTACAACAAATGTGCTTCAAATACATGACAACTGCTGTAAATTACGAATTATAAATTATCTAGTTCTTATCTTTCTTGGCTTCGCCTTTTTCATCTTGCCACTGACGGCTGACTACCATAATTAAAAACTGTTCATCCCTAAACACAACATTTATTTCCTTAAACAGTCGATAATGTAAATAAATGTAAAAAATCCTCAGGCAGGACAAAAGCATCTATGCGTGTAATTTTGATGACTGGTAAAGGCGGCGTGGGCAAAACTTCCGTTGCTGCTGCAACTGGACTCCGTTGTGCGGAACTAGGCTATCAGACATTGGTTTTAAGTACAGATCCCGCTCATTCCCTTGCAGACAGTTTTGACATAGAACTGGGACATGCACCCCAAAAAATTCGCCCAAATCTGTGGGGTGCAGAACTGGATGCGCTGCAAGAACTTGAGGGAAACTGGGGTGCTGTCAAACGTTACATTACCCAAGTTTTACAGGCAAGGGGTTTAGACGGCATACAGGCAGAAGAATTGGCAATTTTACCAGGCATGGATGAGATTTTTGGCTTGGTAAGGATGAAACGCCATTATGATGAAGGTGAGTTTGATGTTTTAATTATCGACTCAGCCCCCACTGGTACTGCACTGCGCTTGCTGAGTTTACCTGAAGTCGGTGGCTGGTATATGCGCCGTTTTTACAAACCATTCCAAAACATCTCGGTAGCACTTCGCCCTCTGGTTGAACCTTTTTTTAGACCAATTGCTGGTTTTTCGCTACCAGATAAAGAGGTGATGGATGCACCTTATGAGTTTTATGAACAAATTGAAGCTCTGGAAAAAGTATTAACAGACAATACTCAAACCTCAGTGCGTCTAGTCACTAATCCCGAAAAGATGGTGATTAAAGAGTCTCTGCGGGCCCATGCTTATCTGAGTTTGTATAATGTGGCAACAGATTTGATAGTGGCTAATCGAATTATTCCAAATGAAGTCCAAGACCCATTTTTCCAACGTTGGAAGGAAAGTCAGGAGCAATATCGCCAGGAAATTCATGATAATTTCCACCCTTTACCTGTGAAAGAAGTTCCACTATTTTCTGAGGAAATGTGCGGATTGGCGGCTTTAGAGCGCCTGAAGGAAACCCTCTATAAAGATGAAGATCCGACTCAGATTTATTACAAAGAAACGACTATGAGAGTCGTGCAAGAGCAAAACCAATACAGCTTAGAAATTTATTTACCTGGTATTCCTAAAAACCAAGTTCAACTCAGTAAGAATGGAGACGAGTTAAACATTACCATTGGCAACCACCGTCGTAACTTAGTTTTGCCGCAAGCCTTAGCAGCACTACAACCAGGAGGGGCAAAGATGGAAGATGACTATCTTAAAATTCGCTTTGCTGACAATATAAAAGTTTAATATTGCTACGGCAATGTTCGACAATAAGTCAAAAATAAAAAGCAAGAATATTTTCTTGTAGCTAATACAGACGCAATTTTTTAGCGTCTGTTTCTGTGATAATTGGATGAACTTTTATAAAGAGTAAATAAATATTTATATTAATGATTTGCCCGTAGTTTTACTGAAGACAAATTGATTAAATAAATTTCAAAATGGCTTTAGATTTAATTATGTCACTTTGCAAATTATTAATTGATTTTGCTATAAGCAATGGCCTCAAACCCTGAACAAGATTTGCCGTTATGTCGTCATAAAGAAAGTTTACTACGCCGCATTACAAACCGTATCCGGCGAAGCTTAGAGTTTGAAGAAATTATCACAGTGACGACGGCAGAAGTGCGATCGCTACTAAAAACTGACCGAGTAATGATTTATAAATTTCATCCCGACGGTAGCGGCCAGGTCATTGCTGAGTCAATTTACGAAAATCGGTTACCGTCGCTACTGGGACTGAATTTTCCTGCTGATGATATTCCACCCACCGCCCGTGAACTATTTATCAAATCACGGGTGCGTTCTGTTGTGAATGTTGATACTCAAGAGATTGGTCAAAGTCACCACCATGACTTGGAAAATGGAGAAACTAGATCAGAGGAGATCCATTACCGCCCTGTAGACTCCTGCCATATTGAATATTTGACGGCAATGGGGGTAAAGTCCTCTGTAGTAGCGCCTATTCTCTATCAAGATGAACTTTGGGGGCTACTGGTATCTCATAATTCCCAAGCGCGTTTAATTTCAGAATCTGAACTAGAAGCAGTACAGATGGTGGTAGATCAGCTTTCAGTAGCGATCGCTCAAAGTACCCTCCTAACTCAAGTTCGCAAAACAGCCGAACGCGAAGCTATCATTAACCGCATTGCTACCCTACTACATTCATTACCAACAATTGTATTACAACCAGCCCTAGAAGCGGCTGTTGCTGCCTTTAATGGCGTTGGTGGCAGGCTTTGCATTAGAAATGCAGCTTTTGATTTACACAATGGCAACATGAGCAGCTTGACAGAATGTTTAATACCAGGAAACACTTGTGCCAAGCTTTATATCTGTGGACAGCAACCTGTCATGCCAGAACAAACTATATATCCACTAATAGAGCAGTATAGCGTTTGGCAGGAACACTACAAGTCTGGTAAATACGATACTTGGGCAATTTTAGATATATATCAAACTGCTAGCTTACGGAGTTTGCAACCTGCTTTTCAACCAACTAAAATTCGCAGCATGTTGATGATCCCACTCCACTATCGTCAGCAGTTGCTCGGCTATTTAAGTATTTTCCGTAACGAAATAGATACAGAAACCCTATGGGCGGGGCAATATGACAGCGATCAAAGGCAGTTGTACCCCCGGCGATCGTTTGAAGTTTGGCGCGAATCTAAAAAAGCACAACCTCAAGAATGGACGGTTGAAGAAATTGAACTAGCTACAGATATTGGTAAGCACTTTGCTTCAGCAATTCAGCAGTATGAACTATATCAACAAGTGCAAACCTTCAATGAAAATTTAGAAAAACAAGTTAGAAGGCGCACAGTTGAATTACAACGGACAGCTGAACAAGAACAGGCTGTGTTTAAAGTTATTGCCGAGATTCGGGAATCTCTTGACACAGATACCATTTTTCAAACAACTACTAAAGAAGTTTGTCAATTAATCAAAGCCGATCGCGTTTCTGTTTATCGTTTCGATTCTAATTGGGGTGGTGAGTTTGTCGGTGATTTTGAGGCTGCTAGTCCATACTGGTCGAATGAGTCCGAACTAGGTGTTAATACAATTTGGAATGATACCTACTTACAAGATACAGAGGGAGGACGCTACCGAAACAATGAAACATTTGCAGTCGATGACATCTACAAGATGGGTTTTGCTCAGTGTCATATCGACAATTTAGAACAGTTTCAAATTCACGCTTTTGTGCTTGCTCCGATTTTTGTTGGGCAAAAACTTTGGGGTTTGTTGGCAACTTATCAACACACTGGGCCTCGGCAATGGAAAGCCTCTGAAGTTAACTTTCTCAGTCAGATTGCTGCCCAAATGGGGGTAGCACTCCAGCAAGCTGATTTACTCACTCAGACCCGACAACAGACGTTAAATTTGGAACAAGCAGCAGAACAACAACGGGTATTGTTTGAAGTTGTTGCAAAACTTAGGGAATCTCTTGACCTAGATGCGATTTTTAAGACAACCACCCAAGAAATTTGTAAATCATTACAAGCGGATCGAGTTGCAGTCTACCGCTTTCATGCTGATTGGAGTGGTGAATATATCGCCGAGTTTGTGGGCGATCGCTGGGTAAAGTTAGTAAATGATAATATCAATACAGTTTGGCAAGATAGCTATTTACAAGAAACTCAAGGTGGGCGATATCGTCACAATGAAACCTTTGCAGTTGATGACATCTATCAAGCCGGCCACTCTGAGTGCTACATTGCGGCTCTGGAGCAATTACAGGCAAGGGCCTATGCGATCGCACCTATATTTATCGGGCAAGAGCTATGGGGCTTACTAGCAGCTTACCAGAACTCTGCACCCCGCCATTGGGAAACTTCGGAAATTAAGTTTATCACTCAAATTGCCAATCAGCTTGGGGTTGCACTTCAACAAGCCCAATTGCATAATCAAACCAAAGAGCAGACCGAAAAGCTGACTCAAGCTCTGCATGATTTAAAGCAAACTCAAACCCAACTGATCCAAACAGAGAAAATGTCCTCACTGGGTCAACTAGTAGCTGGTATTGCTCACGAAATTAATAACCCGGTGAACTTCATTTATGGCAACATCAACCATGTCAACGATTATGCCGAAGATTTACTCAGTATACTAAACCTCTATTTGCAAAATACCCCTAATCCCAGTCCTGAGATTTGCGATCGCGCCTTGGAGATAGACTTAGAATTTATAATTGAGGATTTGCCCAAAACTCTATCTTCCATGAAAATTGGAATTGATCGCATCCGGCAAATTGTCTTGGGTTTACGGAATTTCTCTCGCCTTGACCAGGCAGAAATGAAGCCAGTTAATATTCACGACGGCATTGATAGCACCTTGCTAATTTTGCAGCATCGCTTGAAAGCAAAACCAGAAAGTCCGGCGATTAAATTAGTCAAAGAGTACAGCGACCTGCCCTTAGTAGAGTGCTATGCTGGCCCACTGAATCAGGTATTTATGAACGTTTTAAGCAATGCGATCGATGCTCTAGAAGATTATAAGGAATCTCAATCAAAATCTGCTACTAGTCAAATTACCATTCGTACTAGTCTTGGAAAGCTTGAAGGCAATGTTAAGAGCATAGTAATTCGTATTGCAGACAATGGCCCAGGAATACCGGAGTCTCTAAAAGCAAGAATCTGCGACCCATTTTTCACTACTAAACCAGTGGGGAAAGGCACTGGCTTGGGGTTGTCAATAAGTTATCAGATTGTCATAGATAAACACGGTGGTGCGTTTAAATATGATTCTCAGCCGGGGTTAGGTACAGAATTTTGGATTGAAATTCCGATTAAACAAATCACGAAATCGCAGCATCAACTCCCGTAGGTTGGTTTGAGGCACAAAATCCATTATTGAAAAAACATCCCATCTTAGGGGATCATAGCCCCCTCTCGAAGAGCGGGGAGGGGGTTGGGGGTGGGGTTCTTGTACCTCACTCAAGCAAGAACCGCTATATGAGACTCGGAATTCATTCTGAGGCGGGATAGAAACGCAGTGGGAGATTTATTAATTCAAAATATGCCTGCGGTAATACTTGTGTGTACACCGTAGATCCTTTGAGGAGAGAGACTTTGAATCTTACTCCCCTTCCCGATAAGCAAAGAGGTTGGGGGTTAGGTCTGTATTAAACTCAACTTCTAAGTTGTACAGGCATAGCTAAATAAGTCATTTTCAAACCCCCCAAGGGTGTAAAAATCACTGGAGTCAGGCTTTGATTTAAATGCATTTGAATTTCCGAAGATGGTAACTCTTTCAAGCCTTCCATCAAATATTTAATGTTAAAGGCAATTTCAATGTTTTCCCCAGAAATTTGTGCTGGCATTGACTCTCTACCACTGCCTACATCTTGAGCTTCACAGGATAAGGTAATTTCTTGAGCTTCGCTGTCAATACTGACCTTGACAATATTATTTTTCTGATCGGCTAACACAGCAATTCGCTCCAAAGTGCTGACGAATTGTCGCCGTTCAATTGTCACTTGTCGCTCAAATTGGCGCGGGATTAATTGTCGATAAGCAGGATATTGCCCTTCTAATGTGCGACTAGTCAAGCGCTGATTTTGCCATGCAAATACAACTTGACCTTGATCGAAATATAAAGCTACAGGTTCATCTGATGAGGCGCTATGAGCTAGCATCCGTTGGAGTTCGCGTAATGCTCTAGCTGGTACTGTCACTTCTAATTGACTAGTTCCACCTAAAGGACGCTCGTTGCTAGTTTCTACCACTGCTAGGCGATGTCCATCGGTAGCTGCAAATTCTAGGGTATCTTGTTTAACTGTTAAATGCACTCCCGTAAGTACTTGCTTAGTTTCATCAGCACTGGTGGCAAATAATGAACCGCGTAATCCCTCAATTAATGCGGTGGTGGTGAGATAGATTACTTCTGTATTTTCAATTACAGGTAGTTCAGGGAATTCTTCTGGCCCCATTGCTCGGACTTGGTAATGTCCACTCTTGGGTGTGAGTGTAACAATTAAGCCTTCTCCACCGGGTGTAACACCTGTGAGAGCTGATTCATCATCTAAAGTGATTTCGCCTTCTGGAAGACGAGAGGTGATATCTACAAGTAACTTAGCAGGAAGTGCGATCGCACCACTTTGCCATACCTCTGCGTTAAAGCTGGTGCGAATTCCCAAGCTGAGATCAAAGGCTGTTAAGCTTACTTGGTTAGTTTGAGCATCCGCTTGTAACAGCACATTGGCAAGTACTGGATGAGTTGGTCGTGAAGGTACTGCACGACTAACGAGTGAAAGATTTGTACTGAGATCGCTTTGGGAGCAAACTAATTTCATAAGTCAGATTCAGCTGGTGAAAGATATCCTAACATCCTTATGTTTATAGGCGATCGCTCTTATGGTTCAGGCTGTGAAAATTTAAACGATTGCAGCTAACATTGCTTGATTCATAAGAAACGCTTAAGTATTTCTTGCAAATATATAAACAGTTGCCACAAACGCTTAATACTTTGCAACAAACGCTCTTCGATATATAAGAAACGCTTAAGTATTTCTTGCAAATATATAAGCAGTTGCCACAAACGCTTAATACTTTGCAACAAACGCTCTTCGATATATAAGAAA
>JAHCSU010000437.1 GCA_023522315.1 Nostoc sp. CCCryo 231-06 | reverse complement strand
AGAGGGATTTAGGGTGAGGGCAAAAACTACGGTTCTCAACATAGATGAGGTTTAACATCTCAAAACTGCGTTTTCTACCGACTTTTTTAGCTCCTGGAATTAGTCCCGACAGCAATTCCCACTGCGATTAAGTCAAGTTACTTAGGTATGATGGATTCATGGCTCTCGTAACGCTGTCATACTTAGAGGATGTTTTCCTACTGACAGGATACCGTTAAGTGGGCTTTCTTACTTTTCAGACATCCTCATAGATTAAAACATCAACAGATTTCAAACATCATTTAAGCAAGGAGAATAATATGGCTGACACAGATAATCAAACTCTTGTGATCATCGCTCCTCTGACTGGTAGCACTAATCCAAACACTGCTCCTGCTCAGATATTGGAAGTTACTGGTCAAGGAGAGGTAACGGTTCCCACTACTTTAACTGAGGTGCAATTGGGGATTCAAGTACAGGGAAAAACCGCAACCGAAGTTCAAGAAGAAGTTGCTAAACGTTCAACAGAGGTAGTTGATGTGCTGCAAAAGCTTGGGGCGCAAGAACTTCAAACTACATCTATTCAACTAAATCCCGTCTATAAATATGATAAAGATGGTAATCAAACCCTAATCGGCTTTAAAGGACTTAACACACTTCAGTTTGAGTTACCAACGGATCGAGCTGGGGCAGCAATTGACACAGCTATCCAAGCAGGTGCGAATCTAATACAGGATATAAGCTTCACTGCCTCAGACGAAGCATTGCAGCAGGCACGCTTGCAGGTTCTTAGCGAAGCTGCTAAAGACGCCCAAGCTCAGGCTGAGACTGTTTTTAGTACCTTGCAGTTAACCCCCGGAAAGATTATTGACATTGATATTAACTCAGCTGACAATCTTAGCCCATCTCCTTTGGTGTTTGAAGCATTAAGTAAGACCTCTTTTGCAGCAGCAGATACTACAACTCCTATTATTGGTAGTCCTCAGACGATAGAAGCTAGTGTTTCTCTAGATATCGCTTATTCTCAAAATTCAGCAGGCACTCTCGCTTCGGGTATTGATAATCTCATAGGTGCGAGTAAGCAGGCTCTTGTGATCATCGATCCCCTGACTGGTAGCACTAATCCAAAGACTCCTCAGATATTGGAAGTTACTGGTCAAGGGAAGGTCAGCGTTCCCACTACTTTAACTGAGGTGCAATTGGGGATTCAAGTACAGGGAAAAACCGCAACCGAAGTTCAAGAAGAAGTTGCTAAACGTTCAACAGAGGTAGTTGATGTGCTGCAAAAGCTTGGGGCGCAAGAACTTCAAACTACATCTATTCAACTAAATCCCGTCTATAAATATGATAAAGATGGTAATCAAACCCTAATCGGCTTTAAAGGACTTAACACACTTCAGTTTGAGTTACCAACGGATCGAGCTGGGGCAGCAATTGACACAGCTATCCAAGCAGGTGCGAATCTAATACAGGATATAAGCTTCACTGCCTCAGACGAAGCATTGCAGCAGGCACGCTTGCAGGTTCTTAGCGAAGCTGCTAAAGACGCCCAAGCTCAGGCTCAAGCTGTTTTTAGTACCTTGCAGTTAACCCCTGGAAAGATTATTGACATTGATATTAACTCAGCTAGCAATCCTAGCCCATCTCCTTTGGTGTTTGAAGCAGCAGATAAAGCTCTTGCTATAGGTAGTAGAACTCCTATAATTGGTGGTCTTCAGACGATAGAAGCTAGTGTTTCTCTAGATATCGCTTATTCTCCAGCTCCAGCAGGTACTCTTGATCTAGCTCTTTATGGATTCCAGTGATCTGCTTAATCAGGACTTACACAACTGTCACAAGCAATGGCGCGGTGTAGTCGCGCTGCGTGCCAAACAACTAGACGATACAGCACTTCCGGCTATTATGAAGCCCAATTTTACCCACATCCCTTTCCTATCCTAACTTTTGAGACTGTGTGCGTACCTCATAGCAGGCGGAAGTGCTGTAAACATGGGAATATTCGGACGTTTTAGTTGCTGAACTGAATAATTTGATAACAATCCATGTTTAATTTGATAGATTAGACCTTTTGCATAAATGCTTAAATTGTCATCTTGAGCGGAGCGAGACATCTGGTGAAATTCTTCTCTGCCATACGTTCCGCTCAAAATGACATTCCTGATTTTTGACTTTTGCAAGAGGTCTATTAAGTGGCATCGAAAGATAAAAAACAAGGGGAATAGTAGCTATGTTGCACTTTAAATGCCGATCACCTTATAAATCGTTAAATAAACTTCTCTCTTTTGCTGCACGTAACTTTGCTGTGCTAAATCTCTTAACACGGTGAAATAATTTTCTCTCACTGGAGCAATTTCCAGTAACACATCAAGCTGAAATTAATCCTTGTACGACTCCAAAATTCCACTGCGAATCATTAGTTGTGGCCAAAACAACACAAAAAATCCCATCCACGTCACTACAGGGATAGAAACGAGAACTGTTAGCCAAATAGTTTTAAATAGTAACCAACTACCACCAATCAGGGTTACACCTGTGAGAACTATAGACCAGGGTTGACACCACCAAGGTTTGTAGTTCCAAGGACTTATGGGCTTTTGTTCAGACATTGATTTTTTTTAATAAAACTCCAAATTTTCTTTTAACAATTTTTAGGGTAAATCACAGTAAAAAAAATGCGATCGCTCGCTCTCTTTCGAGAAAACAGTTATCTTCTAAGATCAGCTTGAATTATAGCAATCCGAAATCATTTCACCTCTTAACCCAAAAGTATTAAGCTATATTTAGCTTGTATATAATACTACCCTTAAGGGTAGTATTATTATTTTATTCTGAAACTAATATGAATATTAGCATCAGTTTCTTGGTATTACTAAATAAAAACTGAAGCTTTTATCCTCCAAACTGCAACTATAGGAGATGGATTAATGGCAACTGTTTTAGGGAAATTTACTAATTTAACAAAAATTAAGTCTACTAAGACCACAATTAAACTCGTCGAATCTGATGCTAACACCATCAAAGAAATCCAGACTCTACTCAAAAAGAATAGTCTTTACACAGGTGAAGTTGATGGCATTATAGGCGATTTAACCCAAAAAGCGTTTGCAAAATTCAAAGAGAGTGTTTGGCTAGATTCTCCAGAATTCTTAGGAGCGTCCGCAGCTGCTGCATTACTAGAGATAGCAGAGGATCATCAAGTTAGTGAACAAAATGATCGGTCAGAACCTATACCTGAATCAAGTAAAGGTAGTAACACTGGTAGGAGTATGAAGTTACCAAATGGAACTATTGTTTACGAAAATCAATTGATAGTAACTGGTATCCCTTTTACTTGGGGAGAGTTCACCAAGGGATGTACCAGAGTTCCAGAGTCGAATGCGATCGCTAACAATATTATCAAAGCAGCAAAAGGTTTTGGTAAAATTCGTGATAAATATGGTACTGCAATCCAGATTAATTCTGGCTATCGTCCACCTGCTGTTAATCGGGAGCAAAATGGCGCTCGCAATTCTCAGCATATCCAAGGACTAGCAATCGATCTTTCGCCCCTTGATGGGAACTTGCAGCGTTTATTTCAAGTTTGTCGCGTTTCTGATTGCACAGGATTGGGAAGAGGAATGCATAGAGGTTTCGTGCATTGTGATTGGCGTCCTGGCGATCGCGTAGTTTTTGATTATCCTTAAGCAGGATCGCCGATGGCGTCTTTCTTTAAAAAACAGGGCTGTTTCATTCCCTAAAAGGCGCTAATTTACGAATTATTCGTTAAGCATCTCCAATAATTGTGCCTCGCTTAACTGCGTAATTCCCAAAGAGAGCGCTTTTTCTAATTTAGAACCTGCATCTTCTCCTACTACCAAATAATCTGTTTTTTTACTCACTGATTCAGTCACTTTTCCACCAGCTTTTTGAATCAAAGCCTTTGCCTCATCTCGCTTTAAGGTTGGCAATGTCCCTGTAACGACAAAAGTCTTACCTGCAAATTTTTGATTACCATCACCAACTGTTTTTGTTTCTTCTGTGGCAGCTAATTGCAATCCTTCTGCTTGTAAACGTTCTATTAACTTTTGATTGGCATCAATCCGAAACCATTGGTACACAGATTGGGCAATTTCAGCCCCAATACCATAAATTCCTTCAATATCTGATTGCTTTGCTGTCGCTAACTGGTCTACGGTGAAATATTTCTGAGTCAACAATTGGGCATTCACACTGCCAACGTGACGGATGCCTAAACCGTACAATACCCTTGACCAAGGTTGGTTTTTTGATTGAGCGATCGCATCTACCAATTTCTCTGCCGACTTTTCCCCCATCCTTTCTAATTCATACAATTTGCTTTCTGTCAACTCATACAAATCGGCAACAGAATGCACCAAACCTTTATCAACGAGTTGATGCACCAGCTTTTCCCCCAAGCCTTTAATATCCAAGGCATCACGACCTACCCAATGTTCAATAGAACCTTTGAGAATCGCTGCACAGGAAGCATTGACGCACCGAGTCACCGCCTCACCTGATTCTCGCACCACTGGTTGACCACAAACTGGGCAATGGGTGGGCATAATGAAGGGTTCAGTGTCAGAGGGACGGAGTTCTTTTAATACCCTCAGCACTTCTGGAATGATTTCTCCAGCTTTGCGGACGATGACAGTATCGCCAATGCGGATGTCTAATTGAGTAATGCGATCGCTGTTATGTAAAGTAGCGCGAGAAACCGTTGTCCCCGCCAGTTGCACCGGGCGCATCTCGGCTAACGGCGTTAACGCCCCCGTTCGTCCCACATTTACAGCAATATTTTCTACACGAGTGGGTGCTTCTTCGGCTGCGTACTTTAAAGCGATCGCCCAGCGAGGGAATTTCTGGGTAAACCCTAGCTGTTCTTGAAGTTTAAAAGAATCCAGCTTCACTACTACCCCATCAGTCATGTAGGGTAAATTCAGCCGTTCCGTATCCCAGTATTCATAATATTTTGCCACTTCTGCGATCGAGGCACACAGTTTGTGGTTGGGGTTGACTCGAAAACCCATCTTTTCTAATAACTTCAATGCTTCCCATTGAGTATTGGCAATACTGGCGTCATCTCTACCAGGAATGTGCAAGGTGTAGCCAAAGAAATCTAATCGCCGTTTGGCCACAATGCGGGAGTCTAGTTGTCTGAGTGTACCAGATGCAGCATTACGGGGATTGGCAAATAGTTGCTCACCGGCTTTTTGCCTTTCCTCGTTAATTTGTTTAAATACTTCCAACGGCAAAAACGCCTCACCGCGTACTTCCACCCTTTCCAGAATTTCTAAGCCTTCAAAATTCAAACGCAAGGGAATTGAGCGAATTGTCCGCACATTTTGGGTGATATCTTCACCCGTCACCCCATCACCCCTAGTTGCACCCCTTACTAGAATGCCATTTTGATAGGTAAGAGCCAAAGCAGAACCATCAATTTTGAGTTCACTGACATATTCCACCGAGTCTATTTTAGATACTTGTCGCCGCCAACGCTGATCCCACCTTTGCAACTCATCAATATTAAACGCATTCTCCAGACTGTACAGGGGGATATTATGCCGCACCGAGGTAAACTGCGTATGCTTAAGCTCACCCACGCGCACAGTAGGGCTATCGGGAGTCGCCAATTCTGGATACTGAGTTTCCAGTTGTTGCAATTCTCGATATAGCTGGTCATAGACTGCATCCTCCATAATTGGAGCATCTAAAACGTAATAAGCATAGCTGGCTTGTTGCAATAACTGGCGCAGTTCTTCTGTACGTTTTACTTCCGGCTTAATCTGGGTCATTAGACTTATTACAAAATACCTAGCGAATACAATAGCCTGCATAAGCAGGCTTTGTTTGGGTAGCCGTGACTTATAGTCGTTGGGATTTAGCGATCCCAGTCTTCGACTTCATATAAAAATCGAGTTTTGCCAATCAGTTTACGATTAGCAGAGGTACTTTGGACAAACACAACATACTTTTCTAGGTTACTCGGTTTAATCCGAATCGTTGCATCCATCGGTAGACCTAACATTTCTCGTGCTGCACCTCCTTCAAATAAATCACCCGTTGCCCGATCCATCAAAATAATTTCTTTTTGAGCCTGGATAGTTTCTGTTTTTGTAAATTCGTAGAAACCCCGCCCAACTTTAAAACTCAAACCATTTTCCAATACAAACGCTTTAATTGAAATATCTTGTTCAACCTCTAAAATCTGAAAACGCCCCGGAGTAACTGCCCGTAAATCAGCCGATTCGTAATAGGATGTTGCTTCCCGGTTCATCATGGTGTTAAATATATTATTTAACCCACGGCTCATCCGTCCTTGGTCAATTACTTCTTGTTCATAAGCTTGTAGCTGTTCATTAGAAGATTGTTGGTAGCAAACTGCTAAAAACAAATCACTAATATATGAAAACTGGTCTAAGTTGATATGAAAACCGCCAGACTTTTCTGCAAGTTCTTGATAAAAAAGAGTGGCATGAGGGCGATTGAGTGCTTGAACTCCATAAACTGTAATTTCTGCCTCAGCTAATTTATCTAACTCTTTGCGCCAATTCAGTTTTTTAGGATTGTGTGCTGGAGGATGGGGGATATCATCGCCAATCAAAACCAGTGATTTCGTTGCTGATTTTGACCAAGATAAAGATTGGGATTCATGTAATACTAATTCGTAACATTCTGGTGCATCTCCGCCACCAGTAGGTTCGACATTTTGCACAAAATCACAGATAGCATCAACATCACCGGATATATTAAATATTTTGGTGACATAAGTTGAGCTTTCATCGCAGTAGTCACCATGAGCAATAATCCCAATCCGAATCAAGGGAATTTCGTCTATCAGTCTGGTAACGGTATTTTTGATTTTTCGCCGTACCTGGGTAAGGCAAGGGTACATACTCCCAGTGGTATCAAAACTGAAAACAATCTCAATGTTATTACTTGTCATGCGCTCACCTAAATTAATATTTAATTTTTAACTTACAAAATTACAAATGGCACGCAATTATGGTTAAAAATTTTACAGATTTTACAGGTAAGCCTCCAATTATCATTGCTCACCGAGGCGCTAATACCGCAAGGCGGAAGTCAAAGTGTTTGACTGTTGCGATCGCCCTACAGCCCTTTGGGAATCCTACGGCAGGCGTTGGCAAAGCCATCGCTTTTGTGTTTGATAAAAGCAAGTTTGCTAACTTCCTATATTAGACTTCTTGCATGAATTAAAAGCCCTCACCCTAAATCCCTCTCCCAAGCTTGGGAGAGGGACTTTAAATTTGGCTCCCCTTCTCCCAATTTTGGGAGAAGGGGTTGGGGGATGAGGGCGAATTTTGCATTTGTGCAGTCGTTTATTGAATTCGGGCAATCGTTTATTGAATTCGGGCAGTCGTTTATTGAATTCGGACAGTCGTTTATTGAATTCGGGCAGCCGTTAATTGAATTCGGGCAGTCGTTTATTGAATTCGGGCAGTCGTTTATTGAATTCGGGCAATCTACAAGAATTTACATAAAGCCATTCAAGCTTTTTGTAATAAATAAATTGATTTATACTGGATTTTGCGGGTGTCAAGTAACCCTAATTCTGTCTATCCTAGTGCTGTACAGTTCAGGGTAGAACTCAGTTTTTGTCCTAACGCATTATTAATAACAGGAAAGTGATTTATGTCACGTCCAAAACGCGGATCTAAAGTACTTGATAGAGCGCAGCGTCGGATTGCAGCTTTGAAATCGATCAGTCCCACCTTAGATTTAGGCAATGGGGTAACAATTGACTCCTTTGCAGCCCTCATCAAAACAACCCAAGACAAGTTAGAAACTTATAACTCAAGCCTCTCCACCGTGGATCTGACTCAGGGAGCCTTAGAAGTTGCCGAAAAGTCGCTGATGGAACTAACAGAACACATGTTACTCAGTGTAGCTGCAAAGTATGGCAAGAATAGCGATGAGTACAAAATGGCAGGAGGCGTTCGTCGAAGCGATGTCTACGACGGGCTACGCCTACGCAAGCGTCCGATGCGTCAGCCTAAACAAGGGGCTGTTGTTTGATAAACAGGGCTTATGCGGTGATACTGCGTAAGTCCTGCTATAAACAGCCTCTTACTTAGCCAATAAGTTATGATATCAATCAAACTTACCTTATTGGACTTTGGGTAATAATGCCAAATCCTAGCGTAGCAAGTTTACTAGAGCAAGGGCACAACCAACTTGATCGGGGAGAGTACCAAGCAGCTTTACAGATTTTTCAGCAAGCTGCTGTACTGGAACCGGAAAACCCCCAAATAATTTATGGGTTGGGTCTAACTTGTTATTGGCTAGAACAATACCACAAGTCCATTGAATACCTTAACCAAGCTTTGAAAATTAAGCCAAACTACATTTTGGCGCTAGTATGGCGAGGATTGGCTTGCCAAGAAATTGACCAAGCGCAGCAAGCACAAGCAGATTTGGATCAAGCGATCGCACTTACTCCCCAAGATGCAGAAGACTGGCAAAGTAGAGGAATTGCATTAAATGAATTACAACGCAACGAAGAAGCTGTTGCATCTTTCGACCAAGCCATTGAATTTAAACCAGACTTCGATTGGGCTTGGAACAACCGGGGGCTTGCGCTGGGGAATTT
>JAHCSU010000436.1 GCA_023522315.1 Nostoc sp. CCCryo 231-06 | reverse complement strand
CTTGAGAAGAACAGCAGATGTTCGGCCTTAAAGAGAACCTGGTTTTCGGTAATAACGATATCGATTAAATCATTGTTGTCATCAAGAATTTTGCTTAACTCACTTAAGCTTTTTCCTGGAATGACTACATTGTAGCTTTCGCTGGCATTTGTTTCGATTTGAGCTTTTCTTAGGGCTAGCCTGTGACTATCTGTTGCAATACAGGTTAATGTCCCGTTTTCCACCTTCCAGTTTACACCTGTCAAGATAGGGCGTGTTTCTGAGGTGGACACTGCGAATACCGTTTGGCGAACCATTGCTTTTAATAAGTCTGTAGGAATTTTAAACACATTCTCTTCCTCGATTTGAGGCAGATGAGGATATTCCTCAGCATCCAGACCATTAAGATTGAATTCGGATTTACCTGAACGGATGACTGTCTGCAAATGGTTTTCAACGCTGATCTCTACAGTGTCAGTCGGTAGCTTCTTAACGATTTCGCTGAAGAACTTCGCTTGGAGC
>JAHCSU010000435.1 GCA_023522315.1 Nostoc sp. CCCryo 231-06 | reverse complement strand
CCCTTAAGCAATATTTAAAATGCTGGCTTAGTACGATAGTTCAAAGATACATTAACATTATATTAACTCTAAAATTACTCATGCAAAGTTTTCTCTACTCAAACTTTGCTCTCCTATCAACCGATTTTATGAGAATGGTACTCTGTTATTTTGCAAAAATTCTATGCTAAATTATTAGCATCGCGCTAAATTTACTGCGATTGCGCGAAGCGCAGTAGTAAAGCTATCGAGATTTTGAGTGCTGTTTGAAACGATTGCTCTTGTGAGTAATAACATTTCCTGTCTGGAACATTAATTACACTCTTTTAAAAGTTGGGTAGATTTTAGATTGCCCAAAAACACGACTAATTAGAACTTGATGTTTCCACAGAAATAGCATAGACACCATAAACGTTTTTCGGAGAGAAAAGATGACTGAAATTAACTTACCCATAAGTTTTGCTGAAGTCTACTGGTGCATTGCTGATTTTCAATCGGTTAACAGTACAGACATAGCCCAAAAGACTGGATTAACCGAAAGTACAGTGCAACGCCATCTACGCACACTAGAGAAAACTGGCGTTGTAAAAGGGCAGGGTCGTCCTAAGCAATACTGCGTTAGCAAAAACGTTGCTTCTGAGATGCTAGATTGGGTAGAAAAATTTAAGGAGTTAGCGCGGATGACTCCTGGTCTTAGATATGAAGAACTTTCACAGTCAACTTCT
>JAHCSU010000434.1 GCA_023522315.1 Nostoc sp. CCCryo 231-06 | reverse complement strand
TCAAAATTCAAAGCTGGCGCGATCGCGCATCCAATATCTGGTAAAAGAAAAATTGTATATGGTGGCTAGCTGAGTTGAACTGCGAATTAGTTCATCAACACTGATGCCAACCTGACCTTTTAACCGAGAGCCATTACAAATTATAAGGCTAGGATCACAATTTTTATCTAGGGGTTTAGCAATCACAACCCCAGTAGGTAACGTTGCTTTTGGTGTGATGTCGATAATACTTTCGCTAATTAATCCGCTTTGATTAGCCTCTACCACTACATTCCGAGGGATAATTAGGTCAGTTTGGGCAATTTCAATCTCTACATCAATGGCATTTGCTTTTGGTCGAACCTGGGAAATAGTTCCTACCTTAACGCCTCGATAGCGAACTGTTGCTCCCTTCTGCATACCGCCAGCGTTAGCAAATTCCACAATAACTTTGTATGAACGTCCAGCAGCAGTGAATCTATTCAACCACAGAAAGAGTAATCCAAATACCCCTACTCCTAGCAGAAGTAACAACCCCACAGAGCCTTCTCTAAATGTTCGCCCAGACGCGTTGGCGAAGCCTCTCGTAGAGAAGAGGCTTGTCATAAGACCTCGCATTTTTTTTCTCCACCCAATAATTAGCTATGAGTTATGAGTTAGCAGTTGAGAGTTAGGAGTTGAATTTAATCGCTCCTGATTCTTAACTCCTCACTTTCTAACCGACGACTTGAATCGGCCCTTGCACACTTCCACTGAGAAATTGTTTGATTAAAGGATTTTCTGTGTTGTATGTTTCACTAACTGTACCCTGCCACTGCACTCTACCTTCATAGAGAAATATAAGTCTATCAGCTGTACGGCGCATAGTGCTGTCTTGGTGGGTAACAACAGCATAAGTACTACAAACTCCGTTTAAACATTGCAAATAGCGGATTAAATCTTCGATTACTGTTGAGGCAATGGGATCAAGTCCGGCTGTTGGTTCGTCGTATAGTAGAACTTCTGGGCCTTCGGTGGGACTATCGGGGTTAGACATAATCGCACGGGCAAAACTTACCCGTTTTCGCATTCCCCCAGAAAGTTCGGCTGGGTAGAGGTGGCTTATTTCTGGCAAACCTACCATCTCCAATTTTTCTTTTACCAGATATTGGATGCGCGATCGCGCCAGCTTTGAATTTTGA
>JAHCSU010000433.1 GCA_023522315.1 Nostoc sp. CCCryo 231-06 | reverse complement strand
GAGACTTAGTGTAACTCATAATGTAAAGTTTTGTATCAGCATTCAACATTTCTGGTTTTAGACATATACACTACTACTTGGGACTATTCATTCCTTATCACCGTGAGTCTGTCAGCCTATACGGATCATTACAATCACGTCGTTTGCTTTTAACTCAATCCTTCCCACCCGCAGCATCCGGTTAGCACCTACTTTTGGTATTCGACCTCCAAAAGAGCATACGAGGGGTTACTTCGTTCCGAGTGACCATACTATGAATTTTTAGAGTTCCACTATCCATCGGGTTTATTTAGAGATGCTGTTGGTCGGCAACAAATCCGCCAACCTCTTATCCTTTGCCTTTTGGCTCCAGCCTGTCATTCCTTTTGGCTGGTTACACGTCACGATGGTTCAGTCGTGGATTCAGGCGTAATGCTTTCCTCATGGATTCCTTGCTTGCCCCGCACTACCTTGGACTAGGAGTGTGGAAGGGCTTTTATCCCCGCTTCAAGCTTTGATGGCTAGTCGCAAACCTGGGGGATATGCTTTCACTTGGCATCTACAAGGGAGGGATTCACACGCTCAAGGTCACTCAGTTGTCAAGGTTCATTTCGGGATTATTCCCTGTTTATCCTTGCGGCTAATCCCCCAAACCTTTTATTAGACTTGGTTTCTAGCCAACGAATCGCACTTATAGATAGTGTGTAAAGCCCCAACCCAAGAATGGGTGGGGATGTAATACCAATTCTGTATGAAGATGGGCTAAACCATATTTAAGCAAAAGTCAAAATTAAGAACTCCAATGAATGTGTGAATGCGTGAATTCGAGCGATCGCGCAGCGTCTCGTACACAAGCGAGTGTTCAGACGATACTCTGTATGTTTCAGGAAACAAAAGTTTTCTTGGCCCTTACTTAAATTTCCCACGGTATGTAGATAATGCCTTACAAGCTCTTGCTACCTTCTCAAATTCCACAAAGTATCAATATCTAGTAGTATCGCAAGCTCGTTTTGAGGGTTTGTAGTAAGCACTTTAGTGATTAGAAAATTTAAATAAGGACTAAAGTCCTTACTACGAACTTGCCTACTCTAGAACTAATCAACACCCCGCAGCTTGCGAGTGTTATCAACTAAACTCTGAGCAAATTGATCAAATCTTTGAGATAGTTTTTCATCTAGCAACTTGCCTTCAGGACTGAATGCACCCCAAGCTTGTCCGATCGCAATCTGCTCTGGAATCACCCAACCATGCACCCATCTGACAATTAACCGTAGGTCATTTAAAGCATTACTATTAGACTGACCCCCCAGTACGCTGATTAGTCCTGTCACTTTATCAGATAGTTGCTCAAAGCTCATTAAATCTAGGGCATTTTTTAGGACACCACTAACGCTACCATGATACTCAGGTGTCGCTAAAATTAACCCATCGGCGCGACTAACTGTATCTTGCAAGCGCTGAACATCTGGGTACTCTGGATACTCCTTTGCGCCAGTACAAAACGGTAGCTGCAACTGTCTTAAATCAATAATTTCTACCTCTGCTCCAAGGGCTTCTACCCTTTGCACTGCTAAAAGTAAAGCAAGCTGGGTATAGGAGTTGGGTCTTAAACTACCACCAATGCCAACAATTCTCACCATAATTAATTAACTCACAAACTATTAACTAGCTACTATTACCAGATTTATGAAAAAACGGAATCGTTATGACTATGCTTATCTTAGCGATTTGTGTCAGAATGTGTCAAATTAATATCTACTGGGGACTGGGGAACATGAGGAGCAGGGGGAGCAGGGGGAGCAAGGGAGACAAGTCCTCTTCCCAATGCCCAGTCTGAACAGCTACATAAATCTAGATAATGATCTTGGTTGCTCAACTTCATGTAATAACCGGAAGAAACTTGGGAATGATTTTGTGTGGAAGTTAGACTAGATAAGAAAAGTGTAATTTCCAGTTATTACAATTTTTGGTAGAAGAATAGGCATAAAACCATAGCTCAACTTGTGCCAGCAGACAAAGGGTAATTATTATGACAAATTTGGGAAAAAAACCATTGATAAAAAGACACTCGCCAAAGCGTGGTGCTTGGGTTGGTGCGATTGCAGCTAGTTTGATTATGTTACCAGGAATTTTTGGGAGTACTCCCGTCTTGGCACAAAAGGCAGAAAGCACCTCTTTAAATTATGGCGACTTGATCAAGAAAGCGAAGGCGGGAGAAATCCAAAAAGTAGAGCTTGACGAAACTGAACAGCTAGCAAAGGTTTATCTCAAAGGGCAAAAAGCTGATACACCACCGCAACAGGTGAGACTTCTGGCACAAAACACAGAGTTAATTAACATCCTCAAAGATAAGAATGTTGATTTTGGTGAAGTTTCCTCAGCTAATAGTCGAGCTGCTGTTGGACTGTTGATCAATCTCATGTGGATTTTGCCACTGGTAGCTCTAATGCTATTGTTCCTGCGTCGCTCTACCAATGCTTCTAGCCAAGCGATGAATTTCGGTAAATCCAAAGCTCGCTTCCAAATGGAAGCAAAAACTGGAGTAAAATTTGAAGATGTAGCCGGGGTTGAAGAAGCTAAAGAAGACCTCGAAGAAGTTGTTACTTTCCTGAAACAGCCGGAAAGATTTACTGCTGTAGGCGCACGTATTCCCAAAGGAGTGTTGTTAATTGGCCCTCCGGGTACTGGTAAAACTTTACTAGCAAAAGCGATCGCAGGTGAAGCAGGTGTACCATTCTTCAGTATTTCCGGTTCAGAATTCGTGGAAATGTTTGTTGGTGTAGGTGCATCTCGCGTGCGCGACCTCTTCAAGAAAGCCAAAGAGAATGCCCCTTGTCTAATATTTATCGATGAAATTGACGCAGTAGGTAGACAACGGGGTGCTGGTATCGGTGGCGGTAACGACGAGCGCGAACAAACCCTCAATCAACTGCTCACCGAAATGGATGGTTTTGAAGGTAACACAGGGATTATTATTATTGCTGCCACTAACCGCCCAGATGTCTTAGATACAGCGTTACTCAGACCGGGACGCTTTGACAGACAAGTGATGGTCGATCCACCGGATCTCAAAGGGCGACTGGAAATTTTGAAAGTCCACGCGCAAAATAAGAAAATTGATCCTAGCGTATCATTAGAAGCGATCGCTCGTCGCACTCCTGGTTTTACTGGCGCAGACTTAGCCAACTTACTCAACGAAGCCGCCATTCTCACTGCTAGGAGGCGCAAAGAAGCTGTTACCATTTTAGAAGTTGATGCTGCTATAGATCGAGTCGTTGCAGGTATGGAAGGTACCGCCTTAGTAGACAGCAAGAGCAAGCGCTTGATTGCCTATCATGAAGTTGGACATGCTTTAGTGGGTACATTGCTCGAAGGGCATGACCCTGTACAAAAAGTTACACTCATCCCACGAGGACAAGCACTGGGATTAACTTGGTTTACTCCCAGCGAAGAACAGGGGTTAATTTCCCGTTCCCAACTCAAAGCCAGGATTACTGCAACTTTAGGTGGCCGCGCCGCCGAGGAAATTGTTTTTGGTAAGCCAGAAGTGACCACAGGTGCAGGCAATGACCTGCAACAAGTTACAGGAATGGCGCGGCAGATGGTGACACGCTTCGGGATGTCAGAATTAGGCCCATTGTCACTAGAAAATCAGAGTGGAGAGGTATTTTTGGGACGTGACTGGATGAATAAATCAGACTATTCTGAGGAAATTGCCGCCAAAATTGATTCACAGGTGCGCGAAATTGTTAACAAATCCTATATTAGAGCAATAGAACTGTTGCAAGAAAATCGCATAGTTTTGGAGCGTTTAGTAGATTTGTTAATAGAACAGGAAACAATTGAAGGTGATTTATTCCGCCAAATTGTTGCTGACAATGCCCAGGTAGCCGATGCACAAGTGGCTGTACCTCATTAGGGAATTTAACAAGGGGCTTAAGCCCCTTGTTGTCTAGTTAATTGAAATGTGAGCAATTGTGCGATCGCAAACCGTATCCATAAGAATCGCTTGGCGCAGACAGCATCAATTCTCGCTAATTATTGTTGTAAGTCAACCTGGTAGAGAAACAGGAAGTGCGATCGCAAACCGTCTCCATAAGAATCGCTTGGCGCAGACAGCATCAATTCTCGCTAATTACTACTGTAAGTCAACCTGGTAGAGAAACAGGAAGTGCGATCGCGACAAAAGGCGATAAGTGCGATCGGCTGATTTAACGTTGAAAGTAGCATTTTTTAACCGCCAAGTTGGTCAAAAAACTAACAATACAAAAATACTATTAAGAATGAATGAGTTGGAAGATACAGCACTTCCGGCGGCTATGAGGTACATCCTCAAAGCTGAAAGCTATGATAGGAGAGGTGTAAGAGTAAAACTGTATTGCATAATAGCCGGAAGCGCTGTATACAGAACTATCCTGTCTATTTACCTAAAGCAGGCTTTGATGCAGACAGTTTGCTGTGCTTCTTCAACTTGCTGCGCCTGGACACGGGCCCAGTTGGTTGATTAACATCTTTGAGAAAATGGGAGAAGATCCAGAATCGCAATATTATCTCAAACCCTCAGATGATGATGTATGGAATTTTTGTGGTGAAATAAAAAAATGGTTTATTAATCCAAATAGGAAAGGCATACCTTCATAGAGTTTTTGATAATTCCAATTCCCTCAGCGTTTTTCCTAACCAAAGACTCGTTAAGCCGAAATACCGATGGCAATTTGAGATGTGTGAAGTACAAAGTTGATTTGATACGTAACGCGATCGCTCGGCTGCTTTTTTGGGTTAAATCATCGCAGGTTACAATAATAAATAACTACAACTCTCTTGCCGACAACAGTGTATGAAGTTCAATGTAACACTTGATCGTGATGAAGATGGGGTTTGGATTGTCGAGTGCCCTAATATACCTGGTTGTGTTAGTCAAGGTCAGACAAGAGAAGAAGCCCTCGAAAATATCAAGGAGGCGATCGCAGCTTGCCTTGAAGTTCGTGCAGAACTTGGTTTACCGCTCACTGTGGAGACTCATCAAGTAGAGGTTACAGCTTAATCATGGCATCTGCCCTTCCGGTTCTTAGTGGGCGTGAACTTGTCCGTGTGTTTGAATCGTTCGGTTGGGAGTTTGCTTTTTCAAAGTGCTAGTCACATCATCCTGGTTAAGAAAGGCGAAACAGTAACCTTATCTGTTCCAGATCATCGTGAGGTGGCAAAAGGAACATTAGGTAGTCTCATGCGTACTGCTGGGCTTACAGTTAATGAATTCATTGCCGCTATCTAATCGCGTGGTAAGCTACTTCAGATATATCAGCAATTTCCAAAGCTTTTTGGTACAGTATTCTAGAAAATCCAGATGACGAATATAGGCGTTCGCCCTTGGCGTTGGCGCAGCCATCGCTAATTGCAATTGCCAGTTTATTGCTCAAAATCTAGAACGCAGTTGCTATGATCAAACGCCTCCTTGTGGTAGAATCCCCCGGAAAAGTCAAAAAACTCAGTCAAATTCTGGGTTCAGATTGGAAAGTTCTCGCTAGTTGTGGTCATATCCGAGAACTCAGCAATGAAGGGGACGATTCCTTGGGCTTCGTCATGGATGGCAATAATGTCAGATGCAATTACGTCCCGCGTGACCAACGAGCGAAAGAAACAATCCAGAAGCTCAAGTCTGCGGTGAGGCAGGTTGATGAAGTTGTCTTAGCAACTGACCCAGACCGGGAAGGTGAGACGATCGCTTGGCATCTCAAAGAAACGCTGGGTTTAAAGGAACCGAAACGAGTAATTTATACTGAGATTACAGCATCGGCGGTGCAGAGTGCGATCGCTAATCCCAGAAAGTTAGACCAAAATTTAATCGGTGCTGGACTGTGCCGAGATTGCCTAGATAAGTTGGTAGGTTATAAAGGTAGCCCTTTAGTTTGGGCATTGAATAACGGCGCTAAGAGTGTTGGTAGAGTCCAAAGCGCCACGTTACACTTGATTTGTCAGCGAGAAAACGAAATTCTGGCTTTTGTCCCCCAAGATTACTGGAGCGTCTGGGTAGATTATGCTGAAGGATTTCGGGCTTTTTACAAAGGTACGGTCAATTCTGCCAAAGATGCAGCAGAGCAAGAAACTGAAACTCACGATGACGCGAAGGTAAGTAATAGTCCAGAAACACCGGAGTCTAAACGCGTTCTTTCCGAAGCAGAGGCTACACGTTTAGTTGAAGAAGCACAGCGACATCCTCATCAGGTGATTCATTTTGAAGGGAAAATCGTTAACCGCCAGCCACCTCCACCATTTACAACTTCCAGCCTTCAGCAAGCAGCCGGTTCAAAGCTGAGGTTTGCTCCTGACAAAACTATGGTTGTTGCCCAAAAGCTCTATGAGGCAGGGCTGATAACATATATGCGAACAGATTCAGTAATGCTGAGTCCAGAATTTTGTGCCAGCGCCCGCCAATGGTTAGAGCAAAATGACCCGCAGAATGTACCGCAGCAAGTCGCCAAGCATCGCAGTAGCAAATCGGCTCAAGAAGCACATGAGGCGATTCGTCCAACGGATGTATTTCGTCCTTCAGTTCAATTGCGTTTAGAACTTCCTGATGATCAGTTTAATCTGTATGTGATGATCTGGAAACGGTCAATTGCCTCTCAGTGTCGTGCTGCCCAATTGCGTAAAACTTTAGTGATTACTCAGTCTGGTTCCATACTGTGGTCAGCTAGAGGGCAAGTGATTGAATTTTACGGTTATGCCCGGTACTGGAACAATCTCAGCAAGGATAGTATTTTACCTTCATTACAACAGGGACAAGCATTGAAACTGGAGAATGCTGGACATGAGCAGAAGCAGACTCAGCCACCACCCCGTTATAGTGAACCAAAATTAGTGCAACTGATGGAACGTAAAGGAATTGGTCGCCCAAGTACTTATGCTCCTACTGTTGCTACCTTAAAAAAACGAAATTATGTCGACTTGATAAAAGACCATCTGCAACCGACAGCGTTAGGGTTAGAAGTTGATGCATTTTTGCTCAAAGCATTACCGGATTTATTAGAGGCGGAATTCACAGCGAAAATGGAAGATGCTCTTGATGCAATTTCCGAAGGAAAAAACTCTTGGCAGGATTATTTAACTAGTTGGAATCAGAATTACTTTATACCAGCACTCTCGAAAGCTAAAACTGTCGTTGCGAGTTCTTCAATAGGTAAAGCGAATGTGATAATTGAGCGCCAATATGAAACTTCCAAGACTCGATGCCCTGAATGCAAAAGTTTTCTCGCTAAAATTCCGAGTAGTAAGGTCAAAAAGAAATATTTCCTCAAATGCACAAAAGACTGTGAAAATGTCGTGCTGTTTTGGAGCGACTTTAATAAAACTTGGCAGCCACCACAAACTAAAGCAGTCCAAGCTGAGAATCAACAAAAGCCTCCTGTGAAAACGACGGCATATCCCTGCCCAGTATGTAAAAAACCTCTAGAGGAGTACAGTTATATAAAAGATGGGCAGAGTAAGACAATGTTGCGATGTTGTGACCCGCGATCGCGTCAGGATACCAAACATAAAGATGTGGCTTATTTCAGTACGCAAAATGGGTGGTGGAGTCCTAAGTTTGGCGAGATATCAAAAACTTAACTAAAGCTATCCAACCCTAGCTGCTGGGGCATAGTATAAGCTATTTGGCACAGCTTTTTTATCCGGTACAGCAAGGAGGTTGAAGCTCCTAAATTTCAAAGGCTTCAACTGGTACAGGTTTCTCTCAGATGACAGGATGTTGAAAACAGATCATCAAGTCCTTGGCGTAAGTTTTTAAACGGATGCTCATTTCACCCCTAGACAAAGAAACTTGAGTTTTACCTGATAACACCTTTAACTACCAAGTTTGATACCCTGTTGCTTGAGTAGATTTATCAGCAATTTTTGAAATATACCACTTAGGATACCAATAAGAGGAGTTGGCACAGTTAGGAGATATCGGCGGAAAGTTTTGACATCGAAGGGCCAAACAGGCAACTCATCAGTCATAGTGTACAAGGCACGTAGCTGCTGAATTTTTTCAGATTTTTTCTTGAAAGCTTCTGTGTCTTCAGCCAGACTAGTATAAATCCCTGAATAATCTGCTCGGAACTGCCGAGCAATTTTATCTAAAGACTTTTCTTTAGCTCTTTTCATACCGCTATTTGCTGCCAGCAATGGCCCAAAAAAACATCCCATTGATAAAAAAATATACAATGGAATTACGAGATGAATAAACCAGAATCCTTTTCCGACATCTTGTGTAATCACCTGATACTCAATCACGCCAATCCAGATACCCAAAACAGCAACTAGATAGGCAGTTTTAAGCGAATAATCACTTAGGCACCTAAGTCCACCACAGCGATCGGGATGAAGAGGATTGATATCGAGATCCTTGTTTCCTAAAATTCGATAGAAAATCCAAATATTTGTAATCAGATTGAGGACAAGTATACTACCTATATATACGACTGCAAATGTGGCAATCGTAATGATCAATCCTGGCAGAAGACTAGAGCTAGTCCAACTCTCTTCTAATCTAGGTCTGATTATAAAAACAATAGTGCTGAAAAAAAGAGCGCTGGCAAGTGCAGAAAGTTTGCGCCATTTTTGGGAATAGAGGTTAATAACAAATTGATCAATCTGAGATTTATCAATTTCTAATACGTCAGATTTTTCCAGGTCTTGAATTACTTTATCGATTGCTTGAAAACTCCACAAGTAATATCCCAATGTTACTGGATTAATGAAAAGTCCTACTAACCAGGGAATCCAGTCTCGAAGCAACCCCATCTGCCCCTGCTTAGACCACAGCGTATCACTTATCCATGCAGTAAACAAATAAACTCCAGTAGCGGTAACTGCTGCCAACATTCCAAAAGTTATAGGAGAAAGACCAAATTTTTCAATTACTTGATACGCAACAGGATCAAATCGGTGAAGGTTTTGTTTGTGCGAAATATTGTTTGTCATTCTTTCTTTAACAATGAGTCAGGTAAATAACACCATACATATTTAGGGATAAATGTGCCAACTTTAGCAAAATATAGTAATAAATCAGGTGAGCCAAAAAAGCTCACTCCATAACCTTTTGGAATTCTTAATTTTGAATTCTGCGTAGCGATACTAAGTATTTATCAACACGGACTGACCTTAGCCGCAAGTTCTGCGATGTTCATCTGTTCGTAGTGTTCAAAGGGTTGATGAATCCAGGGGTTGTCAGGCAGATAATCAACATAATAATCGGGGTTCTACCGATCCCCTTATGCAAAATCGGGTTGAAAATCCTTAAAAGCTTTACC
>JAHCSU010000432.1 GCA_023522315.1 Nostoc sp. CCCryo 231-06 | reverse complement strand
CACGGCAGTGCCGTGCCCCTACGGGTGTACCTCACGTAAACGAGAAACGCTATATTAATATGGGACACTTGTAAGTGTTCAATATAGGCGATGTCTAGGACGGACTATTAGAGGCTGGAATGCTGCTCTTCAAATCACTCTTGATTTTGAAAATGATCAGATGAGCCGCAAACCTTCTGGCTTGATATTTCCCCTAAAAGCAGCGCTGGATCGAAGTACGAAGCTTGATCGATAAAGCCCAAACCTAAGATTATATCTACGCTTAAAATTGTCCAAATACTTGAACTAATAATGAAAATCAAGCGACAAGGAAACAAACCAATAGCCAGTCTTTCTTTAGACTTGGATAATGTTTGGTCTTTTCTAAAAAATCAGGGCGCTCCGGGTTGGGAGACTTTCCCCTCTTACTTAGATATTGCAGTCCCTCGTTTCTTAGATATTTTTCAGCAATGGGATTTGATCATCACAGTCTTCATTGTGGGTCAAGATGCAGCGCTGGAAAAGAACACCAAGGCATTACAAGCGATCGCTAATGCTGGTCATGAAATTGGCAATCATTCATTTTACCATGATCCTTGGCTACATCTATATTCAGAGGATGAGATTGAAGAAGAGGTGGCCTTAGCCGAACAACATATCAAGCGCGTCACTCATCAACATCCTATCGGCTTCCGGGGGCCTGGATACAGTTTTTCTCCTGCGGTATTGAAAGTCTTAGCACGACGGGGATACGAATATGATGCTTCGACTTTCCCCACATTTTTGGGGCCTATAGCACGAGCATATTATTTGATGACTTGTAAACTGAGCAAAGAAGAACGCAAGAAACGGGAAGCCTTGTTTGGCGGTTTCAAAGAAGGTTTGCAGCCTCTGAAACCTTACCAGTGGCACATGGGTAAGGATAGACTCACTGAAATTCCTGTTACCACCATGCCAATTTTCAAGGTGCCAATTCACTTCAGTTACATAATGTATCTGAGTACATTTTCTTCGGAAGTGGCGTTACTCTACCTGAGAATTGCCCTATGGCTGTGTAAACTTACGCATGTCCAGCCTTCTTTGCTATTCCATCCTACAGACTTTGTAAGTCAAGAGGATGTGCCAGAGCTATCATTCTTCCCTGGAATGAGCCTTCCCACCTACAAAAAGCTGGCAATAGTGAACAAAAGTTTGAAACTTATATCCAGTCAGTTTAATGTTTTGACTGTTGGACAACATGCAAAATCCGTAGCCAATGCCCGTCAACTGCCTGTATTAGTGCCGCAAAAGAGGTAAAAATATGAGCTATAGGATTGATACAGCACTTCCTCCTGCTATGAGGTACAGATACTTGGGATGCTATTAGGACATACAAACGATAATTCGATCAATTAGTGTACCTCATAACTTCGGGAAGTGCTGTAAGTCCAATTTGTATCCTTAATTACAAATAAAATTAACTTTGATGTGTTTTTGAAACGGAGAACATAATGACTTCTGAATTCTTCTTCAATAAAAACTTCTGGTGATATCCTTTCCCCAGAGGTTATTTTTTTAAATGCAATGCCTAATCAGATTTTTTAATAGTTGTCTAAGTTTCGATATCAGCAAGTTATCTTCAAACCAACTGACATTTGCTAGCAAGTATGTGTAACCGACATTCCGCACTTCAAGATGTAACACATTGATATTCAAGAAGATTTCCTGATAATGCTCAATGCTTAAGTATTAATACTGACAAATGTTGGTAATTTGTGATTGCTATTTAACCACCATTAGCCAGACATTGGAAATCTTCGTGTATTACACGATGAAGTGCGGAATGTGGGGTGTAAAGTAATTGAGAGTGAATCACTATATCTAATTTTTGACAAATCTATCTATGGTTAGAAAAACTCAACGTCTTTTGCTGCTTGTTGTTTGCTGTAGTATAACTGGTGTAATTTTAGGAGGTACTGCCGGTTGGGCAGAAAGTAGTCTCTGCCTGGAAGACAGTAAGGTTACAAGTGAGTGTCTAACCCAAGATCCGATCCAAAAAACTATCCAAGGAATGAGTACTGGATTGTTAGCTGGGGCTGGGGCCGCTTGCGGTGCAGCATGGCAGTTACGGCATGAAGATTGAAAAAGGAGTTGGGGATAGCCCTGTCAAGGTGATAGCCATGCCAAAACCGTTGATTTTAGGTTAAATCATTTTTTCTGTAGGCGTAGCCCGCCGTAGGCATCGCGTATTTGATTTTTCCAAACTACCGTTGGATTATCAATTGCATTGTTGATGGCTTATAGAGAATAATCACAGATAAAGCAGCTTTGGCCTCTTCGTGCGAGATAATAAATATAAAATATGGCGATCGCAATCGATTTTGGTACTAGCAACACAGTCATTGCTCGTTGGAACCCAGTAACCCAGCAGCCAGAAACCCTGAATCTACCAAGTTTATCAATTAAACAAAGTCTCAATCCACCACTGATTCCCAGCTTGGTTTATGTTGAAGACGCAACCCAAAATAAAGTCTTAGTCGGGCAACAAGTCCGCGATCGCGGTCTTGACCTCAAGGGCGAAACGCGATTTTTCCGCAGCTTCAAGCGGGGTATCGGTGCAGATATCCAAGGTTTCTTACCCGAATTAGATGGGCAAATTGTCACCTTTGAGCAAGTAGGGCAATGGTTCCTCACCAAAGTAATTGAAGAACTAGCACCCCTGGAAGGTGGGTTAGATTCTCTCGTGTTAACCGTACCCGTAGACAGTTTTGAAGCTTATCGTCACTGGTTGGGGAAAGTTTGTCAAGCCCTCCCGGTCGAACAGGTGCGGATGCTGGATGAACCTACAGCCGCCGCCTTGGGTTATGGCTTGGCAGATCAAGAAATTCTCTTGGTGATTGACTTTGGTGGGGGGACTTTGGATTTATCCCTTGTCCGGTTGGATCAAGGCGTCCAAGCAACCACAAAGCCTCTGGGATTTATCCTCAAGTGGGGTAATAAGTCCTTGGCTGAAGATTCAAAACAAAAAGTCAAAACTGCCCGTGTCCTGGCGAAAGCTGGGCAAAATTTGGGCGGTACTGATATTGATAATTGGTTGGTAGATTACTTTGCCAAAACTCAAGAATTAGCGATAAGTCCCTTGACAACAAGATTGGCAGAACGGGTGAAAATTCAGCTATCAACTCAAAACCAAGCTAGTGAAGTTTATTTTGACGATGAGACATTGGAAAGCTATGAACTGGAACTAAACCGCGACACTTTTGAAAATATCCTCAAAGAACATGCATTTTTTGAGTTACTAGATGAGTCAATGACGACACTGTTGCAGCAAGCAAAACGCCAAGGAATAGAACTTCCAGATATTAATGCAGTTTTGTTAGTTGGTGGGACAGTACAATTACCAGCAGTGCAGACATGGATAAAACAGTATTTTGAGCCAGAAAAAATCCGTTGCGAACGTCCCTTTGAAGCGATCGCTCAAGGTGCATTACAGTTAGCTCAAGGGATACAAATCAAAGATTTTCTATACCATAGTTATGGTATTCGCTACTGGGATCGTCGCAATCAGCGTCACAAATGGCATTCTCTGATTAAAGCTGGACAGGCATACCCGATGAGTCAGGCAGTGGAATTAGTCTTAGGCGCTTCAGTGGAAAATCAGCCCAGTATTGAACTAATTATGGGAGAATTGGGAGCAGATACGGGTAGTACTGAAGTTTATTTTGATGGCGATCGCTTAATTACTCGCCGTACAGACAATAGTGAAACCAGCGTCAAACCCCTCAACGATCAAGAAGGCGCGAGGACAATTGCCCAACTGACACCAGCCGGATATCCTGGAAGCGATCGCATCAAAATTCTCTTTCAAGTTGATGAACAACGATTTTTGCGAATCACCGTTGAAGACTTGTTAACCAATGATACGCTTTTGGAAAATCAACTTGTGGCACAATTGAGCTAATTAAGTGACATCTCCTAGACTGAACGGAGTACCGTTGCATTGTAGGTTTCTCACCCAATCCGGCTATTGCTTAGGAGGCGATGAGCTTTAAGAACGGGATGCCCCTCCGCTCTGTTCAAATCATACAATATTTTGTTCGTTGCTCGATAATAATTTTAATTGTTACGGCTACGCCATAATGTATTCAAATCATCCTCTCCCAACTCACTCGTATTCATCCCGACACCATAGCTGTACTCAGCTATGGTGTCGGGCTTCTACTGTTTTAGCTAAAAGGATTTAAAAGTGGGATACCGCAACCATCAAAATCGCGGATGTTGCGCGTTACTAAGGTCAATTGATGAATTTGAGCAGTAGCAGCAATCATCATATCTGCTTGGGTGTGTGTTTTCCCACTTAATCTTAGTTGACCTCGCAATTCACCAGAGCGCTTGGCAATTTCAATAGTGATGGGTAATACTTCACAGTTATTTTCCAAAAAGCTCTCGAACCATATTTGAATTCTAGAGTTGGGCTTGAATGTCAGTCCATAAAATATTTCTTCAACGGTGATTGCACTCAGAACTATTGAGGGAGCTAATGCTGCCCATTTCAGTACCCCAGAATTAGGTTGGAGTCTTACTAATTCGCTGATAATGTTAGCGTCACAGAGAAAAGTCATCGATGGCATCAGCGAAAGAGTTAGGACGGTCTTGGCGGGATGGTACTTCGAGGATATAATCTTCTTCAGCAGCTATCTGACGTAGTTCTTTGAAGGCATCAGCTAAAGAAATCTTTTCGCGCTGCTTGCGCCACGTCAAGAATTCTTCAAACATCTCAGCTTCGACAACAACAGCCACCAGTTGATTTCTGTTGTAGATGAGTTGCGGTTCTTTAGTTACGGCATGAATTAGTTCGGAGAACCTCTGTTTCGCTTCTGCAATTCTCCAGTTCATTCTCCTACCTCTTTTATTTATAATCATGTCTATTATAGACATGATTTATATCTATATTTATTTGCTTTTCGCCAAAGAGCGATGTCTACGACGGGCTATGATGCTCGAACGCAAGAGCGTGCCGTAGGCAAGACTCGCTAACGCAACTCTTAGAGACGCTATGCGTAGCTTGCTTCCCGTAGGGGTACGCTATCAGCGTCGCACCTTATCATTCCAGGCCAGTTATTTATAACCACCCATCTTTAACCATCCAAAAACTTGATTGACGGTTAGTGCAAGTTGAATTTCTGGTAATACAGGCAAAAAATCTTCTCCCTGAAGTAACACTGGTTGTTGCTCTGGTAGAAATACCAAAATACTGAAATCATCAGGGTCAAGAAACCATCCCAGGCGGCTGCCATACTTCAGACAGTGAAGAATGTTCCCAATTACTTTGTTGGGTTTTTGTTCTGGCGAGAGAATCTCAATCGTCCAGTCTGGTGGAAGTTCAAAATTATCAGGTACTTCATTATCAACGGTGAACGGTATGCGTCCCCACTGAAATACAGCTACATCAGGTACAATTGAGCGATCGCCAAAGCTACACCGTAATTCGGGAAATGCATAGGCAATTTTTTGATTCTCCGTAACTTCATTAACAACAGCACCGAGTTTGCCTTGCAAGCGGCTGTGTCTCCCTTTCGGCATTGGCTTAGGAATAATCTCACCGTTAATATATTCACTCGCAGGCTTTGTTTCTGGGAGCTTCAGAAACTCCTCCAGGGTTAGAGGTTGAGTAGTTGTAGCGCTCATAGCTCCTAAATCCTAATGGAATGTGCTCTCACTTTAGTAAAACGATCGCTTTCATTGCCGCAGACTAAACTAATTCTTTTGCTAGCTATTTTCCATCTTCAGCCAACTAAAAACTTGCTCTACTGTTATTTCTAGGTTAATTTCTTCTAAAACTTCTAAGCGATCGCTCTTTTGCAACAACTTTGGTTCTTGACACGGACGGAAAACCAAAATTGAGCGATCCGTTGGATCAATCAACAATCCTAATCGGCAACCATGCTGTAAGCAATAAAGGATGTTGCCAATTACTCGGTTTGAACTCTGTTCTGGGGAGAGGATTTCAATTGTCCAATCTGGCCAGAGCAAAAAATCGTTGGGAACTTCCCCATCAGCATCAAATGGAATTCGTGACCAGTTAAAAACCGCTACATCAGGTACAATTGAGCGGATACCAAAGCTACAGCGCAATTCTGGGAATGCATAAGCAATTTTTTGGCTTTCTGCTACTTCATTAATGCTATTGCAGAGTCTTAGCTGCAATCGACTATGCTTCCCTTTGGGCATTGGCTTAGGAATAATCTCACCGCTAATATATTCACTCGCAGGCTTTGTTTCTGGGAGCTTCACAAACTCCTCCAGGGTAAGTAGTTGAGTAGTTGAGTAGCTCATAGCTCCTAAATCCGATACTTTTTTGCTAACTTTCACTAACAAACACATAAGTTGAGATGTTCTCTCAACCAAGGCGTATCAACCAATGCACGGAGAAAGATTCCCCGCGCACCATTCAGATCCCGGTTCATCTGGTTCCCGTTTGCATCTTTGATAATGCGGGAACCGCCAATCTTCTTGACTTCACCTGTCCATGAAACAGTCTTAGATGTGTAGGCTTCGTTGATGTTAGTCAGAGCAACCTTGCCCAACTCCCAGGCTTTCCATTCCAAGTGTTTTTTGAACTGATAATGAGACAAGGTAAGCATCTGGCGCACGGTTTTGGAGCGAATTTTGCGGCGTGACTTGCTTACCATTTGAGTCCACTGCCGATGTCTTGGATGATTTCGGCTCCTGAGTATCGTTCTCGCATAAACTCGATCTGCCTTGCAAGGTCGTCTTTTTGCTTGGCTGAACTGACTCTGCAATAGCAAATAACGGCAGGTCTAGTTGCATCGCGGCGATAGGATTCAACGTTACAGCACCTCCGGCGGCTATGAGGTACATCCTCAAAACTGAAAGCTATGATAGGAGAGGGGCAAGAGGAAAACTGTATTGCATAATAGCCGGAAGCGCTGTATACAAGCGTTGTCCTGCTTCGTTTTTGATGGTTTCGATCTTGCCTTCATCTGCGTATTTTCTTAACGTGTTTGGATGCAAACCCAGAAATTCGACTGCTTTTCTGAGTGGTATATATGCCATACCTAAATATTAGCATATATTAGCAATTGTTAGCTAATTAACTACTGTTACTTAACCCTCGAAGATGTGTTTTTAGTCTAGCAATATGTATAGACAGGTGCTTAACTCCCTGAACGCACCTGTCCATACATCAAAGGCAGAATTGCAACTCTTAATTACGAATTACAAATTATTTCCGCACCACTACTAAAGTTCCATTGCTAGTCCAGTTGTAAAGATTGCGAGCTTGCTTAACAGGTAAATTCACGCAACCGTGGCTGACTGGAGTTCCAAAACGGTTATGCCAGTAAGCACCGTGGATGGCATAGCCTCTGTAAAAATACATTGTGTAAGGAACATCAGGAATATTGTAGCCCCTGCCTCGCATCCGGTGAGTGCGATACTTAGAATTAATCCGAAATCTACCTATGGGTGTGGGGGTCGATCGCTTACCTCCAGAAATGCGGTATGAATAAACAAGTCTTTTACCTTCCCATGCACGTAAGCGTTGCTCTGACAAGTCAATTTCAATCCATCGAGGTTGGGATGTTTGCCTGATATTAGATGCAGTGATGCTGTTTTCATCGACTGACGCGGCTGTTGCTGTAGTAAAGTTGGGTGTACCTGCTAAAGGTGATGACCAAGAAAATAGAGTTGCCACCATCAGCGCCACGCCTGTACAAAAAGTTCCTGAAGAACGAATCCTACCACTGCGAATCCAAGATTGCATTATGCCTCACCTTCTAAACTACGCAAAAATTATGAAGTGAAGTAATTTTCTGGAAAACTACAAATTTCCAGATCGACTACTTGCTCCCTGTTGAGGATTTACGCAATTCATCCGCTAATACTTTTCAAAACAAGTCCTAAGCTAATCTGCATCCAATTTGCACATTTGCCATTTGTCCTTGATTAAATGATGAGTTCTAACTAATGACTAATCACTAATTACAAAGGACATTTTTACAAAAAATCTGTCATTTAAATGCCTAAATACAAACTTTCCCCAAGTTTATATTTGCATTTTTAATTTCACACAGTAATTATCAGGATTTACGCTTAATTTATTGGGCAAATCGTTAAATGCCCTCTTCTCTATGTTATTTCAAATTTCGTAATTCCGACTCCGAAGATTCCCAGCATAAAATATTGCTGGGAATCACTCAATTGTCTTGATTTGTTGTTATTAATGATTTTATCTAAATTGCCTTTTGCTTGCTTAACCTACTATTTCTGGATAACTACTGGTGTTCCTACCGATGCCCACTCAAATAGCCATTTAGCATGTTTAGGTGCGAGATTCACACAGCCGTGGCTGACTGGAGTCCCAAACCTTTTATGCCAGTATGCTCCGTGAATACCGTAATTACCTTGGTAAAACATCGCATGAGGAACGTTGGGAACATTGTAGTTTTCTCCCCGCATCCGTGTAGTTTTGAACTTGGATTGAATATTAAAACTACCAACAAGAGTAGGAGTAGCTTTTTTGCCAGAGGAAATAGCACTTCCATAAACCACTCTGTCACCTTCCCAAGCTATTAACCGTTGCCTTGAAAGATCAATTTGAATCCAGCGCTTATCCGATTTTTGTAATGTCTGGATTGTTTGTGCAATTACTTGATTTTTGGAATTCGCCCAAACTTCACTCGTTCCAGTAGTAGTAAAAACACTTAAGGACAGTGCTGTACCAGTAAGGAGTATTTGTAAGCGACGCACCCAGTCAGGATAAATCAGTTTTTTCATTTTAGATACACTCACACTCAAATCATGGGGTCTTGAGAAACTTATGAGTTTTCACCTTTGTTTCCCTATCTATTACTTTAATAGACGTGAACTTTTGATGATTTGATTCTAAGTTAACCTAACTGTTGTATCAGCTTTCTTGCCCCAGATGCGATCGCTTCCCAATTCCCCTCTGTGACAAGCTTTTTCGGAAATAATTCACCGCTCAAACCTACAGCGATCGCTCCGGCTTGCAAAAATTCTTTGGCATTTTCTAAAGTCACGCCGCCAGTAGGAATTAAGGGAATCTGACCTAGTGGCCCTTGCAAACTTTTGATATAATTTACCCCTCCCACTGCTTGCACGGGAAACACTTTTACACAACTAGCGCCCTGACTCCAGGCGGTAACAATTTCTGTAGGAGTCAGCGCTCCTGGGATAATGGGTACATTTTTTTCTTGTGCTGCTTGAATCATTGCGGAGTCAACGTGGGGTGTGAAGAGGAATTGCGCCCCAGATGCGATCGCTTCTTGTAATTGTTGCACATTGAATAGCGTACCAGTGCCAATAGTACAGGCTGGTAATTCCGAACGTAGTTGAGTGATTAATTCCCCAGCCCGCGAGCTATTCCAGGTAATCTCAATTAACTGCATTCCCCCAGATGCTACAGCCATTGCCATTTGCTGTCCCACTTCGATTTTAGGGGCGCGGATGACTGCGATCGCATGATGTTTTTGCAATTGTGATAACCAAATTTGATTAGGCATTTTGACTGGGAATTAGGGATTGGGGACTTGTACTGAGCGGAGCCGAAGTATTAGGGATTATGGATTATAGATTGGGCTAATATCAAGCAAATTTTCCCACTCACCAGTCCTCATTCCCCAATACAAGCGTGACATACTAACAGCGATCGGCTCTCAAACTTGCTTCTTGTATCAAGTTATGAGATATTATAAATACAGCAAGTTTATCTAATTACCGTAGTTTAAAATAAATACCTCAGCTTTTATTGGTAATAACCCAAGTATGTTGCAACTACGCCCGTGGTAGACATCGCCTAATTTTGCAACATTACATTACTTTAGAGACAGTCTTTAAAAACTCAGCTTAATTCTTCTAGTAGAGGAGGGAGCTACTTAAAAATGCATATACTACAATTACCAAGCAATAGTTTGATAAGCCCCTAGTTAAAGACCTACTAGGAGCTTTTTTTTAATTGATTATCTAGGTCAATAGTGGTACTTATCAAAAAACCTAGTTGTAATTCCAGGGCTATTTCGTTCTAAACAGAAACCGCCCAGAACTGAGTTACGCGGCTCATAGCTAAAGTCCGTTAAAACGGACTATAAACCTTGAGAACCGTAGTTTTTGCCCTCACCCTAAATCCCTCTCCCATCTTGGGAGAGG
>JAHCSU010000431.1 GCA_023522315.1 Nostoc sp. CCCryo 231-06 | reverse complement strand
CGTATTCATCCCGTTTCTACGGGCGTTGAACCCTCGTAGTTTGGCAGAGGTATTGTTATCAGGATAGTTTTTTTGTAAAAGTGCTTGCTCAGTAAGGATTTAAGATTAAGCAGACTCAACAGAATTTAAGGAGAAGCAGTGTTAATTCAAAAATGTTGTTGCCCATCTAACTAGAAAAATCACTGATTTAAGCTCTTACTCTCTGCGCCAGACTAGCTCATATTTTCAATCAGCAATGTCAAGGATTAAATCTTGGGAATTGGGCGAACTATACCTCCTCGTGTCGCAACTGAATCCTAACTTCAGCGTGTTCCAATTCCCATTTCCTCATCCATACTCACCACAAGGAGAAAAATAGATAATGGTGCAACTATTAGTTAAACAAGAATCCAAAGATTGGATTCTTGTTGCTACTTCTTTATCTACGGAATTGGCAGCCACCGCAGTGGAAAGAGATAACAAGGCAGGGCTGCCAGATATAGAAATCCAACGGTTGCGAGAAACTGGTTTACTACCTTTGGTTGTACCAAAAGAGTATGGTGGTATTGGTGCGACTTGGGCAGAAGCTTTAAAAATAGTCCAAGAACTCTCGAAGGCAGACGGTTCAATTGGACAGTTGTATGGCAACCATCTGAATTTAACTGCCTTGGCTCATGTTTCAGGAACACCAGAGCAAAAGGAAAGATATTATCGGGAAACTGCCCAGAAAAATTTATTTTGGGCTAATGCCATTAACACTAGAGATACAAGGCTGAAAATTACCGCAGAAGGTGAAAATTTTCGTGTTCATGGGATCAAAAGTTTTGGTACAGGTGTCGCCATTGCAGATTTCCGCGTTTTCGCTGCCATTCAAGATAATGTAGAACTACCGTTAGTATTCATAATTCCCAAAGATAGGGCTGGTGTCGCTTCTAATCAAGACTGGGACAATATTGGGCAAAGGCGCACAGATAGCGATACATTCACTTTTTACGATGTTTTGGTAAAAACAGATGAAATTTTGGGATATCCTCATCCTCCTGATGGTGCTTTTAGTACATTTTTGGGAATCATCGCCCAATTGACGAAAACTTATGTTTACTTGGGAATTGCTGAAGGAGCATTGGCGGCTGCAAAACAATACACTGTTACTCAAACCAAACCTTGGA
Organism: Nostoc sp. CCCryo 231-06; assembly: GCA_023522315.1. Taxonomy (GTDB): domain Bacteria; phylum Cyanobacteriota; class Cyanobacteriia; order Cyanobacteriales; family Nostocaceae; genus Nostoc. Next base: position 7,131 of record JAHCSU010000431.1, on the reverse strand, counting down.
TTACGTCTGGTGTCGATAGTGCTACTCAAGACCCCTATATTTTGAATCACTATGGAAACTTGTGGGCAGAACTGCAAGCAGCAATTAGTTTAGCTGACAAAGCTGCTAGCCAAGTACAACAAGCATGGGACAAAGAAGTTAACCTGACTTTTAAAGAAAGGGGAGAAGTAGCAGTTTCGGTTTTTGCAGCCAAGGCTTTTGCTACTCGCGTTGCCTTGAATCTCACCACAGGTATTTTTGAAGTTATGGGAACTCGTTCTACGGGTAGTAAATACGGCTTTGACCGTTACTGGCGAGATTTACGTACTTTTACGCTTCATGACCCTGTAGATTATAAGTTGCGCGATATTGGCAATTGGGTACTGAATGAAGAATTACCCCTAGTCACGCAATATTCCTAAAGTTTCCGCCACAGTAGACCTCAAATCGGTTGCTTAAGGTGGGTAAAACCACCTTAATTCCTTTTTTTCAATTGCGGATGTAGTTAAGCAAATAGATCAAATATCATGCATTCGCCATTCGGCGTTAGCGTTGCGTAGCAAAAAATAGGCGCAGAAGCGCAGAGATAATTAGAGGTGAATTAATTCATGAAAAATTTCAGAAAACAAATTGCATTCTGGAAAAACCGACACATCACTCGTCGTCACGCCTTATTTGCTTTTGGTTACAGTTTAGTACTTACCACAGTATTTAGTTGCAGTAATTCACCAAATAATTCTCAGCAACAATCAGCTTCATCGGCTTCTAATGTAGCTAGTAGTAATACTAGTGCCAATAAAGTAATTAGAATTGTCCGCTCTAAACAACTTACTGCCCTAGCCGTCTTAGAACAAAAAGGTATTCTGGCAGAACGATTAAAACCTTTAGGATATAGGGTAGAGTGGCCAGAATTTGCTGCCGGGCCACAACAATTAGAAGCTTTAAATGCAGGCGCACTTGATATTGCCTCTACAGCCGAATCTCCTCCTGTTTTCTCTCAAGCAGCCGGCGCACCTCTTGTATATCTAGCGGCTAACTCTTCTGATGGACAAGCAGTTTCACTGTTAGTTCCGAAAAATTCTCCTATTCAAAGTGTCAAAGATTTAAAAGGAAAAAAAGTAGCTTTTCAAAAAGCATCAATTGGCCATTATCTTATACTTCGAGCCTTAGAAAAAGAAGGTTTAAAGCTTAGTGATATAGAATCAATCGGTCTAGCGCCTCCAGATGCTAATGTGGCATTTAGTCAAGGTAAAGTAGACGCTTGGTTTATTTGGGAACCATTTGTTACAAGAAATGTCCAAAATAACACGGCACGGGTTTTAACTGATGGTGGTAACGGCTTGCGAGATACTAACAACTTTATATCCACAAACCGCAAATTCTATCAAGAAAATAGAGAAGTCATCAAAGTCTTTCTAGAAGAAGTGCAAAAAGCCCAAAATTGGTCTAAAAATAATCCTAAAGAACTTTCCCAATTGCTCTCTGGAATAACTCAACTTGATCCACCAACATTAGAGATTATGCACAAAAAGTATGATTTTACGCTGATACCAATTACCGAAAAAATTATTAATAAACAACAACAAGTTGCAGATAAATGGTACAGCTTGGGACTAATACCTAAACAAGTAAATGTCAGAGATGGTTTTTTAACTCCAGAACAATACGCCGAAATCACTCCCCAAGAAGTTCTGGCTAAAAAATAATATTTGGAAAGTTTGCAATCAATTTTGAAAGATAATTATGTCTACACTCACCCTAACTAACTTTGAAATTACTGCTTTTGATACACCTTTAGGATCTGTAGTGACTGGATTTGATGCTAGTCAAACGATTGAACCTGAAGTTATCTTAAGATTGAAGCAGGAATTAAGAGAACGCCACATTCTCATTTTCAAAAATCAAAACCTGACTGATGAGAAATTCTTAAACTTTGCTTTTCATTTTGGTTCTTTATTTGTCCCGCCAGATGATATCCCAGTTCTTGCTTCTCAGCCAGGAGTCACACCCGTAATAATTCCCGTTTCTAATGTTGATGGTGGCTATACTGGAACTGGTGAACTAACTTTTCATTCTGATCATAAGTGGACTCCTTATCCTTCCAGTGGCTCTTTACTCTATGCTTTGGAAGTACCTAATGAAGGTGGAGATACTTACTGGTTAAATCTGAATTTGGCTTATGAAACTCTGGATGAGTTTACAAAGCGTCGGATTGCAGATTTGCAGTTAATTACATACAATCCGTTTTTAAATCAACTAAATACACCTCGTTCTAAATACCGTCTAGACAAGAGTATTCCCCTAATTAGTCCTGTATTTCCTCACCCACTAGTACGGACACATCCAGAAAGTGGGAAAAAGATTTTATATCTAGACTACGCTACAGAAGTGGAAGTTGTCGGACTAGATCCGCAAGAAGGATCTGAATTAATTGAACAGCTGCGATCGCATTTACATCAACCTCGATTTTATTATCAACATAAATGGTCTGTAGGCGATATTGTCTATTGGGATAATCAAGCAACTTTGCATTATCGTCAAGCATTTGATCCCAATCAACGCCGGGTGATGAAACGGATAAGTTTAGCGGGTAGCCGTCCATTTTGAGGAAAAATACCATTTAGTTGAAAAAATAAGTTGGCATAAAATAACTCCGGTTTCTTGAATAAACCGGGGTTTTGTACTTTATGACGATTTAAGTTTTCTTGATTGATAATATATGAATTTTATCTTCAAAATTATTAACGTCAATTATTCATATTTTTTGACGAACTTAGATAATATATATTATAATCTACATAAAGGCTATCGTGTTACCGTTATTTATTTAGATTGAAGGTAGAAATCGAAATGGCATTAGCTCAACACATCAATATCCAAGACGCTAAAAAGGTAAATGATTATTTCTTGTGGAAGATATTACTACTTGGTACAGATTTTTTAAAGCAGCTATGGTGGCACACTAAAGCATACACAACAGTTTTGGGTATTATGTTGTTGACCTTTGCCAGCCTCGAATTTTTATATATACATTATTTATCTGGAAAAAAATAAAGTCGATTTATTCAACATGAAACTGTTGTAAAACAAAAATGACTATATATAAAAGATTGCAAATTACATCTTATCTAGCTCCCAATTGGTTCGGATTTTATCAGGCGATCGCAGCTTATTTAGGTCGTGTTTTAAGAGTAAAATTCCAACTACAACAAGGTGAATATGATCCCCTAGAAGATGATCTATTATTCCAAGACCAGATAGACTTAGCTTTTATTTGTGGATTGCCACTAATTCGCTATAGTCAAATAGTTTCAAATCAATTGCAGACTTTAGTTGCGCCAGTAATGCAATCATCAAGATATAGCAACTGCCCTGTTTACTATGCAGATGTTATTGTCAATGCTAATAGTAATATCAAAAAGTTTACAGATTTAGCAGGAAAAACATTTTGTTATAATGATCTGGCTTCTAATAGTGGTTATAATTTACTTTCTCATAAATTAGTTCAACAAAAATATCCTGAAAATTTCTTTGGCAAAACGCTACAATCAGGTTCACATCAGCGTTCAATTCGCTGGGTAGTTGAGGGTTTGGTAGATTGTGCAGCGATTGATAGTGTGGTACTAGAACAGGAATTAAAGGATTTTCCTGAATTATCACAGCATTTGCGTGTGGTGGAAGTCCTGGGGCCTTCTCCAATGCCACCTTTAGTAGTAGCACACCGTTTAGGTATATCTTTAATTCAGCAAATGCAGTTGGCATTACTCCAACCAGATGCAGAGTTACAAAAAGTGATGAAACAGTTCGGAGTCAGACGTTTTACCGCAGTGAGGTTGGAAGATTATCAGATATTAAATCAGATTTATAAAGACCGTTCTTGTGTTAGCTTGTCTAGGTAAGAAATAAAATAAAAGCTCAAGCAGAGGCACAAAGAGAAGGAAATGGGTTCTCAATTATCTATCTCCCAATCTTCAGTAAGCAAATTATTAACGCGCTTGAACTCCCTGGTGTTATGGGTGATAAGGGTTAAGTTATTTGTCAGTGCGATAGCGGCAATTTGTAAATCATAAGCTCCAATTGGAGTGCCTAATGCTTCTAGTTGAGAGCGAATCGTTCCAAATCTCATTGCTGCTAGGTCGTCAAAGGTTAATGATATAAATTGTGCTAAAAATTCTTGTTGTAATGTAAGATTACGTACTGGATTGGCACTTTTCATTGCACCATAAAATAGTTCAGCTTTGACGATTGAGCAAACGGCAATATCTTTAGTTGCAGTGCATTCTAGTTTCTGTTTTAAGGTGGAATTTTTTCCACGCATATAAATAATACAAGTGTTAGTATCTAGCAGGAATTTCACAGGATGTGTTCACGTTCTTGTTGTTGTCCTTGAGGATGGCGAAAGAATGTTTCATCTTGGATACATCCATAAAATTGAGTCAGGGGATATTCTGGGGTTTCAGTTTTGGTTTCTGGTTGTAAAGACTCAATCAGGGTTTTTAGTAATACCAAACCTCGGTTAATATCTAATTCTTCAGTGAGTTCAGCCAAAGGAGATTCACGGAAAAAGTCTGAGAGTTTGCTTGGTTGATCTGGGTGGGCGTTGTTATTGTGTGTGGTCAAGCTTTGAGCGAGAAGTTGGATAATATACAGTTTATCATTGGGCGAAAGCTGAAGGAGTTGTTGTTCGAGTTCTTGGATAGCCATGATGAGGGTGTGGAGGATAATTTTATTTTGCACTAGTTTTTAAGACACGGCATAATTCCAACTCTGCTGTTGTGCCGACAATACCGCATCTTGATAAACTTGCCCAAACAATACTCGCTGTGCATGACTCCCTCCAATCTCATGCAAGCGTGGTAAAACATGTTTCAGTTCTGCAACAGTCGTGTTGAAATCGCCTTTGGCATGAGCTACCATTCCTCTAGCTGCGGGAATTGCTAACTCTACCCAACTCCGTCGCAGGAAAGGATTAATACTCAAAGTGTGATACTGCATACTCTGAAGCATTTGGTTCACCAAATCATGATGTCCGGCTTTGGCAAGGGCATAGACATAATGCAAATCCTGAAATGGTAATGCGTGTTCATCAATCCGGCTGTAAAGATAAGGACTGATGCCTTGCCAACGGCTCTCCACATCTACACCGCGCAATTCTAGGCGCAATAATAATGAAATTGCTCCTACTTGGTCTTTAGGAGATTGTTTGTTAGCACGTTCCCAAATATGCGTATCGTAGAGTTTGAGGACTTTTTGGTAGTTTTCTAACTGTAAATAATATAGTGCAATGTGCCACCAGTTATGAGTGTAGAGCATGGAGTTGCAGTTTTCCCAGGTATCTGCAAAACTCTCCATCCAAGCTATTCCCTCATCGACTCTTCCCTGAGTTTCCATGACATGAGCTAAAGCATGATGCGCCCAAGGATCATATCTATTCAATGCGATCGCTTGACGAGCTATCTTTTCTGCTGCTTTGAGTTGGTGACATTGTTCTAATCCAAAGGCCACCATGCCATATAAATAATGTTGTTGGGGATTGCTAGGTAAAACCTTCTGGGCAATTTCTAGTAATTTTTCTTTATTGCCTGTATAAAAATAGTGATACTGTCCTTGCTGCACAGAGATTAAATCACGGGGAAATTGATTAGCAATCTCTTCATGAGTGGCGATCGCTACATCAATTTCTTGATTTGCCCAAGCTAAAATTGCCTGCACATATAGCTGTTCTCTGGCAGTAACCTTGGTGCAATACTGTTGTGCAGTTTGCAGATATGGTAGAGCTACCTGCCAAGCTTTACGATTTTCTTGGGTGAGATAATAAGCAGCCGCATAAGCATAAGCTAATGCACAAGTGGCATCTGCTGCAATTGCTTGTAAAATTGCTGTTTCTGCATCTTTACCATAACCAAGCATCTGATCGATAAAACGGTTAATGGCTGCGATCGCATTGGCTGAATCTGTTGTAACTACTAGTCCTTGTGCATCTTTAAGCATGATTAATTCTTTGCAGCAAGATTTGTGAAGCAAACTACAAACTACGGTAAGTCTATAGGAATAATGGAATTACAAGCTTAAGTATGTCATAGCTACCGCAAAACCGCAAGCATTAAACTACTAAAACTCTACCGAATAACAGTATTTAGTTTTGTAAAGGTATTGCTTTGCTTCACTGGCTGTGCGATAGTCTAAAAGTGAATTAAATAATACGGTAAATTGATAAAATTACCGTACTTAAAGACCAGGAAATTATTGCAGCTACTCTGACTATAGATATCATGCAGCTACTTTGGTTTATTCCAACTCACGGTGAAGGGCGCTATCTTGGTACTGCCATAGGTGGGCGGGCAGTCAACTTTGATTACTGGCGGCAGATAGCCCAAGCAGTAGATCATTTAGGTTTTGCAGGGGCATTACTACCTACAGGCCGTTCATGTGAAGATGCCTGGGTTTTGGCATCAACTTTGGTGACACACACCAAGCGGATGAAGTTTTTGGTGGCTATTCGTCCGGGGTTGATGTCGCCGGGAGTAGCAGCACGAATGGCAGCAACCTTTGATCGCATTTCTGGTGGAAGGTTGTTGATTAACGTCGTCACCGGTGGCGATCCGGTGGAATTAGCGGGAGATGGATTGCATCTTTCCCATGATGATCGCTACAGATTAACAGATGAATTTTTGGCAGTGTGGCGAGAGATTGCATCTGGAGAAACTGCCGACTTCCAGGGAAATCATCTGAATATCCAAAGTGGCAAGCTATTATTTCCCACAATCCAGAAACCTCATCCGCCTCTGTGGTTTGGAGGTTCTTCTCCGATTGCTCAAGAAATTGCAGCCAAACACGTAGATGTATATTTAACTTGGGGCGAACCACCAGAACAAGTTGCCCAAAAGATTGCCTCTGTACGTCGGTTAGCAGCAGCCCAAGGGAGAACATTACGTTTTGGGATTCGTCTCCACGTGATTGTGCGAGAGACAGAAAGCCAAGCCTGGGATGCAGCGAACGATTTGATTCGCTACGTAGATGATTCGGCGATCGCCAAAACCCAACAAGCTTACGCCCGCATGGATTCCGAAGGACAACAGCGGATGAAAGAATTACACAGCTTTTGACGCTTCTAGATATCCTTCTAACTTCTCTTGAAACACCTTTCTATTT
>JAHCSU010000430.1 GCA_023522315.1 Nostoc sp. CCCryo 231-06 | reverse complement strand
TCACAATCCCCACCTTATGAGTACATTGAAGGTGGGGACTTCCGCGACACGTTAATATCAGTTTTTTGAGGGGGGAATTTAAAATTCCCGTAGATCAATTAAGATGAAAAGTTGTGATTGTATCCTCAAAAACCAATTAATGACTACATTTATCTATTTATGAATTTCAGCTTATTCTTCGTGCATTGTACCTGGCTTACCGTAGCGTTCGCTATTCTTTTTCCAAATGCAGCAAGTGCAGCAACTCCCCCAAAACCCCAGAATACCTCAAGCCCTGTACAGGTTCCCGATTACCTCAACCCCAGTCCCAATCCTCTGCAATTTCCGACCAAACCGGAGGAAGTAAGGATTCAGCAAACTGTGCCAATCAGTTTGGTACAAGCTTTGGAACTAGCACGACGCAACAATCGAGATTTACAAGTAGCCATATTGCAGTTAGAACGCAGCCGCTCGGCGCTACGCGAGTCTCAAGCTGCCTTGTTTCCTACTCTGGGTATTAACAGTAGTGTGACTAATAGTGGTAATGGTTTTACTAACAATACATCTCAAGCCAGCACCTCTTTTAATGGTTCAGCAGAACTGAATTACAACGTTTATACCGCCGGTAATCGACAAGCGACAATCCAAGCTGCCCAAGAACAACTACGTGTGGATGAATTGAATGTTGAAAGTCAGTCTTTGACAATTAGGTTGAATGCCACGACTCAATACTACAATTTGCAACAAGCAGATGAACAAGCAAGAATTAATCGAGCTGCCGTAGAAAACGCCCAAGCTAGTTTGCGGGATACTCAAGCCAGAGAACAGGCTGGAGTGGGTACGCGGTTTGATGTGTTGCAAGCTCAGGTGAATTTAGCAAACGCTCAACAACAACTGACTAATGCTATCTCTGGGCAGCAAATTGCCCGTCGTCAGCTTGCCACGTTGTTAAGTTTGTCAGAGTCAGCCGATATTAGCGCCGCAGATCCTGTACAAATAGCCGGTCTTTGGCCGCAGACGGTAGAACAAAGTATTGTCCAAGCGTTTCAAAATCGTCCAGAATTGCAACAGCAATTAGCACAACGTAATATTTCCGAGCAACAGCGACGACAGGCACTTTCACAGCTAGGGCCGCAAATTAGTTTGGCAGCCAACTACAACCTGTCAGATCGGTATAATGATGGTGCCAGCATTACTGATGGCTATTCAGTGGGACTTAACGGAAATCTCACTTTGTTTGATGCTGGAGCTGCAAGAGCAAGAGCGGATCAGTCGAGAGCTAATATTGCGATCGCAGAGTCTCAATTTGGTAGCCAGCGTGACTTAATTCGCTTTGATGTAGAACAGTACTATTCTCAATTGCAATCCAATTTAAATAATGTCCAAACTTCTAGTGTGGCTTTAAATCAAGCCCGGGAAGCTCTGAATTTAGCAAGGCTGAGGTTCCAAGCTGGTGTAGGTACTCAAACAGAAGTGATTTCTGCTGAAAATGACCTGACAAGAGCAGAAGGTAATCGAGTCGCAGCTATTTTGGATTACAATCGCGCTCTAGCTAATTTGCAAAGATCAGTCACTGCCAGAGGTTCGCGCTAAGGTCAAATCATATAAATACGCGGGATGCGGGAAACTCAGTCCCTGTTAGGGCTGAGAGGAAAGCGACACGAGTGGCTTTAGTCACTGTGGTTTTTATATTCACGAATTAGTCTTTGTACTGCCGAAGACTGAGATATTCCCCAATTATCAGCAATGCTCTCTAGCCGTTTTTTATCTTCTTCAGATAAATAAATCACAGTACCTTTTTTCTTAGGCATTTGCGCTTACGTGATATTAATATGATATGATGATAATATCACACCAAAGATAACAAATCCCTAAACCAAAAAAGCTGATGGGAGTTCAGCAGGTATAAATATATTCAAGCAAACTAAATGCATCTAAGCTTAAAAATACTATGGCGTAGTAATTACTGCTACTGGGCAATGGGCTTTACTTAGAATTGCATCCACTCTGTGGCCGAAGAAAACACGACCCGTAACCATTCGGATACTATTCCCTAGAATGATTAGGTCAACTTCCTTGGTTTGGGCAAACTTGAGGATTTCCCTTTCTGGGCTGGTTCCCTGAAGAATATAGGTTTTGACATCAGCACCCAGATTGCGGCCAATTGCTGCTTGCTGTTCGAGTAGATCGTGGGCAATTTCCTTGACTGGAGCTAGCGATCGCTGTTCGTAAAGAATATACTCAACCTGTGGCAAATTAATCACGTTAACGATCATAACTAATGCCCCTGTTTGAGCAGCGATCGTACTTGCCAGCTTTTGTTGAACGGTAATTCCCCAACAACAGGCGGTAGGTTAATCCGACGCATCAACTCACCTAATCCCCGCGCTACCAGAAGCAAAGCTCATCAACTTATTTTCGAGCGCGAACAAAAAACTTTGTAGTGTCTTCCCAAATACCTTGATCGGTTGCTAGTTGCTCAATTTCTGCTTTGTACTCAACTTGCAACTGATTTAATTGTTCTTGTGATAATTTTGACAACAGGAGATTACCTTTAAAATTTATATTAATTGCTATCTCAGATAATCTGTTATCCCTAAGAGGGCGATAACGTCCTGATGGTTCAATTTTAATTTCGATATCTCTAAAACCTGCCTGATTAAGCAAATTTCGACATTTTTCTGGAGTCCCCAGTGGTTCAAGGATATGTGGTAGCGATACACCCAAAACTCTAGCGCAGATTCTCTGCTGAAGAGAGGCCATAAAAGCTGTTTCGGGAGGACAGGTGAATGCCACAAATCCTCCAGGTTTCAAGAAGCGATACCACTTTTGCAAAGTAGCAAGGATATCAGGAAAAAGTACAATTGCCTCACAGCAAAAGACAACATCAAAACTACTATCACTAAAGTTGAAATATTCTGCATCTGCCTCAATCAACTCGATGTTTTGTAATCTTGCTGCTGCAATCTTAAGTCTTGCTTGATGCAACATTCCAGGAGTCATGTCAATCCCAATCACATAGCCATCTGAACCAACTTTTTCAGCTGCCTCAATTGCAACTAAACCTGTTCCAGTCGCCACATCAAGAATTTTCTGTCCCGAATGTAACGTCACAAATTCAAGTAGAAGCTTGGCTTCTAGAGGATGGCGAGTCCCTTGCTCATGGTCATAAGTCGTTCTAGTACCATAGAATTCTCTTAGTTGCTGCTTATAGCTATCCTGATCAGTCATAACCAAATGTCAATTTTTCTCCACTTTATAGTAACTTTTGTTGTGATCTTGAGTTGCTTGCTGCTGAATCCAACCCTGACAGCACAAGCCGCTTCTTCATCCACCACGGTTTACGAACAGCATATTATCCATAGTCCAGATGGTATCGGCAAATATTACATGGGGCGAGAAATTGCCAAAGTTATGGGATATACGGGCGCTGGCTGGCTAGAACGTCCAAGTCGAGAGGGAGAGGAACAGCCAAGTAAAGTAGTCAACCTCCTCAATCTGAAACCTAATGATGTAGTGGCGGATATTGGCGCTGGTACAGGTTACTTAAGCTTTCGCATTGCGCCGTTATTAACAGCAGGTAAGGTGTTAGCTGTAGATGTTCAGCCAGAAATGTTAGAAATCATTGAGTTGTTCAAAAAAGAGAAAAATATCACTAATGTTGAGCCTATTTTAGCAACCCTTAGTAATCCCAACTTACCATCTGAAAGTATCGATTTGGCGTTGATGGTGGATGCATACCATGAACTTGAGTATCCCCAAGAAGTGATGCAAGAAATTGTGAAAGCACTTAAACCAGGCGGTAGGGTGGTTTTGGTTGAATATCGGGGTGAAAATCCCTTTATTATGATTAAAGGTCTGCACAAGATGACTCAAAAGCAAGTGCGTAAAGAAATGCAAGCTGTTGGTTTGGTTTGGCGTGAAACTAAAAACTTGTTACCTCAACAGCATTTAATGGTGTTTGAAAAATCTGATTCTAGCGATTTATTGAAGAAGAATTCAGAAGTCAGAATGGGCTAAACGCCCCGCTACCGCTAATAGGAGTCAGAATAGTTAAAGAATCAGAAAAACATTTGATGAATATTTTGGCATTAGTCTATTTTTTTGGGAATGAGACTGGCGCTTTTGGTTGCACTATCCCAAACAATCCAGCTAAGAGAATTATCTAAATCATCGGGGCTATTTGAAACTTTAAAATATAGCTTTTCTGCACCTTTCATTTCAACGGCAAAGTCGGCATTTTGAGCATAAACGACTATAAAACCTTTGTCTCGTAAACAATACATCGCCCAGCCTTTCAATGATTGCTTGTATGGTTCGTGTGGAATTGGCGGTTTTGTGATTGTGTCTTCAATTAGTTTAAATATTTGCGTGATTTTCGCGTTCATAGTAGATACTTTTGTTATTACCCCTAAGTTAACTAGCTTCTGGATCGCAACGAATTTCAATCATAAAGCCATCTGGATCGTAAAAATACACACCTCTACCAGTAGGACGGGTGACTGGGCCATGTGCGATCGCTATTTTATTTTCTCTGATTACTGTCACCGCGCGATCAAATAACTGCGGATCGATGTCAAAGGCAAGATGGTATGCTCTGGTGAATGTCTTCTCTGGATTGGGATCTGGTGGTGATAATTCTGGTTCCCCAAATAAATCGAGTATCGTCCCATCCGGGGTGATGAAGTTCGCCACTTTCCCAGATGCGACAAGTTCCACCAGGGTTGCGGGTACTTCGTCGCCTGTAAGTTCGTGCAAACCCAGGATTGTGCCATAAAAGTAGCGAGAAGCTTGCATATCCTTGACGTTGAGGGCAATGTGATGCACTTTACGCAGATTTCCTGGCGCAAGGACACTGTTCAGGGATTGGGTGCTAGATAGCATAGTGAACAAAATCTCTTTACTAAGATAGAAGTTGAACTTTTTTCTTAAAGTTTACTATTACTAATAAAATCTATCATGGCTTTTGATTATTCTTTAGACTTTAAAAATATCGATTTTCGCCAACATCCTGAACTCTATCGTGTTGGCAAGGGTGAGCAGGGTGTACTTTTGGTTGAACCATACAAATCAGAAATTCTTCCCTACTGGCGATTCAAAACTCCTGAGATTGCTAGAGAGTCAAGTGAAAAAATATACGAGATGTTTCTTGATTATTTAGAGAAAGATGATTTTGTCGGTGCAGATATGGCACGGAAGTTTATCCAAATGGGTTATACTCGCTCTCGCCGTTATGCTAATCATAAAAGCGGCAGGAAATATAAACAAAATTCGGAAACTTCAACCTCCAAAAAAGAGATTCTTCCTTATGAAGTGGACTCTGTTAAAGCGGAATCAGCAGCAATATTTAAAGCTAAGTGGGTAGAAGCAAAGACAAATGAGAAATATCAAGAGCTTTTAGCCAAGCATAAACAGATGTATGAGAGCATTTCACCTTTGCAAATAAATATACCTGGTGATTAGAAATCGCGGCTACACAAACTAAGTCCGCCTGCGCGGACTCAGGAACTTGAAACCCACGGAGGTGGGTTTTGTCTGTATAGCCGCGAATTCCATTCGCCAGGGCGAGCCTTTGAGCTTCATTAATGAGTCTTTGAGCTTCATTAATGAGTCTTTGAGCTTCATTAATGAGCCTTTGAGCTTCATTAATGAGTATTTGAGCTTCATTAATGAGTATTTGAGCTTCATTAATGAGTCTTTGAGCTTCATTAATGAGTCTTTGAGCTTCATTAATGAGTCTTTGATACTAGTGAACGTGGTATTGTCGCTAATTAATTTAAGATTAAGGCGATCGCATCCCTGTTATCTCTATGGCATCTTCTCTCTGGGCAAGCCAAAAAATCTTACTGTGCAACAATAGCTGGAGCTAGTTTGAGAAACGCTATTGCCTGTGCGTGGCTCACTGTGGGAAAATCTTCTAGAAAGTCGTTAAGGCGATCGCCTGCTTCCAAATAATCAATCAATGTTTGTACTGGTACACGAGTTCCATAGAAAACGGGTGTACCAGAAAGGATGTCGGGAGAAGTTTGTATTAGTTGAGATTCCATATCGCATCTGGCAGAGTAATATTGAAGGACTGCATAAGCTGGTTAGATTGTGAGCGATTAATTTAAGATTAACGCGATCGCATCTCTCTTATCTTCATTGCATCTGCTCTCTGGGCAAGCCAACAAAAATCATTAAGATTAAGCTGATCGCATTTCCCCTTATTCACCCATTGAAATTTGACTGGGGTCAAACAACCACCCATCGCCGACAATCTCCTCTAGACGTTGATTGAGTCGGGGGAGAAAATATTCTGGATCATTGAGCCGTTGCTGGGTAAACCAAGCCTCAAGCCCTTCCTCTATATCAACTCCTTGTCTACCAGCCGCCCCTAATATCATCTCAATACTACGCTTTTGGAGTTCCTCTAACTGGGGATGACCTTCACCTCGGCAGTTGCAAAAGAACATTGCTGTTGCACCTAGCAAAGCTTCTAGTTCATCACCTTGAGGCACTCTATTATATAACCCACATTCCGCACTTCATCGTGTAATACACGAAGATTTCCAATGTCTGGCTAATGGTGGTTAAATAGCAATCACAAATTACCAACATTTGTCAGTATTAATACTTAAGCATTGAGCATTATCAGGAAATCTTCTTGAATATCAATGTGTTACATCTTGAAGTGCGGAATGTCGGATATAAAATGTATCAACTAAAAATCAGCGTGTTTCGTGTTCGTACCAACCAACACAAGCTGATTTTATACATGGATCAACCAAAAAGATGGCAAGAACAATATACTTTGTTAGTTAACTATGTTGATCAAGCTAGACAAGTTTGGTTTGAGTTCAAAACTAACTACAGCATTGAGAACCCGAATCTATACGATTCTGTAATTGAACAAGAAGCAGTTCACCGCTTGTTACAGGCCCACAAAGGCTTTGATACTTACTTACAGCGCACAGAGGCTCTGTTTCACGATAACAATCCCAGTAAATTATCACCAAACAACATTAGAACAGCACAAACTCAACTGTTCAATTTTATGCATAGCTCATCAATTTTTATGATTGATGATTTTCTTGATGACATCACCAACCTTGTTGAAGTCATAGCTGAGGAGTATCAGCAAGCCAATTGGGAACTGCGAAGGGCAGAGAAATTACGTCTAAATATTATCTTAGGTAGCTTGTCACTATCGATCGCGATCGCCACATTATTAGCAATTTACACTAGTCGGGCCATTGCCCGTCCTATTCAAGCAGTCACCCATGTTGCCCAACAGGTTACAGAGGAATCTAATTTTGATTTACAAGCACCCGTAACAACTAATGATGAAGTTGGTATCTTGGCTACTTCCCTCAATCGTTTAATTTTGGAAGTTCAGCAACTCATCACAGTTCAAAATGATGCTAACGAACAGCTAGAAGTATACAGCCAGGTACTAGAAGAGAAAGTACGCGAACGAACACGGGAGTTAAATGAGAAAAATCTCAGCTTAAATTTGGCATTAGAGGAATTACGGTCTACTCAAGCTCAACTCGGAGAAACTGAGGAAAATAGCGATAAAACCTGAAAAATCAATTTTTTTGGCTGTAAATAGCTTAAAATTTTCCCCAACTACTCAATTAATCGACAGTGGAGCAAACACTATTTTCACCAGAAATTCTTGCTGAAAAGCTAATGTTTATATTACTACAACAATAGGCATCCGTAACTGCTGATTGCTAATGTCGAAATATAAGCAGTCAATTATCAAATTAGGACAGGTCGCCGGCAATAAACCTACCATTTAATTACAGCCAGAAAGCCCAAAATTAAAACCTTTTGACTTTTGACTTTTAACTTTTGACTTCCGCCTTGCGGTACTAGCCCCCATAGACACCCGTTTTTTTGTTAGTATTCAAATAAACCTATTGACACATTTTCAGATCAATTGTTTGTGATTTGTAAGTAAATGTAAACAATTGTTTCAAAAGAAAGAAAGCACCTGAGGTTTAATGACTGATTATTTCCAAGGAAATTTCCCATTACAATCTGTCCCACTGACGAAGAGTGTGGTAAAAAGCCACGCCCATACCGAAGAGGAGAGCGGAAAATTAGCTGCAACGATAGCAGAAGCTGCATCAGATCGCAAAGCGGGTGAGATTTTATTGCTCAAAGTAGCAGAAGTATCTTACCTAGCCGATTACTTTGTGATGATGACTGGCTATTCTAAGGTACAAGTCAGGGCGATCGCTCAAGCAATTGAAGGAAAGGTCGAAACTGAGTTGCAACGGCGTCCTATAAGGACAGAAGGAAAACTTGAGGGAAGTTGGGTACTACAAGACTACGGTGATGTGATCGTTCACATCATGATGCCCACGGAACGGGAGTTTTATAATTTAGAAGCGTTCTGGATTCATGCAGAACGTATTTCCCTTCCAGAATCTGATGAGGGTGAAAGTAAGCCAACATGATTAGGTCTTCGGTTTCAAATTGCCCAGTTCCTACAGACCAACAACCGCTCAATGAGTACGAAGAGTTAAAAAATTCCTGGCTGTTTCGTGATACGACTTTAGATTTGCGCGAGTATATCACGAAAATAGCTTGGATTTGGGGTTTATCTTGGCTCTTAGCTGGGCCTGTGGCAGCAGCAAGTTTTCCCCCTCACAAGTATATTGCACATTTTATCCTCTGTGGTGCCGCCGCCGCGAGTGTTGGCGTAGTGCTGGCACTGGTAAGGTTGTACTTAGGCTGGTTCTACGTGTGCGATCGCCTTTGTAGTGCCACAGTCTTTTATGAAGAGTCAGGCTGGTACGACGGCCAAACTTGGACAAAGCCACAGGAAATCCTCAACCGCGATCGCTTGATTGTCGCATACGAAATCAAACCTATTCTGCGGCGGTTACAATTTACCTTTGCTGGGTTGGCGGGAATGTACGTTATTGGTACTATAGTTTGGCATTTGTTTTAAAGAGTCATTGGTCATTAGTTATTAGCTAAGGACTAATGACTAAACCGCGTCCACCTTGAAAACTGTAGTTCTTTCTGTATGAAAAGAAATAAA
>JAHCSU010000429.1 GCA_023522315.1 Nostoc sp. CCCryo 231-06 | reverse complement strand
TTAGACTCAGAATTCATTCTGAGGCGGGCTAGATGAGAATGAAATAGCCCTGCTATAAACTGGTAGATAACTTATTATTAATTAAGATATTACGTCGGCGCAACTTAGGAGATTTAGCCAATTTCCAGACCGAATAATATTGATCGCTGTAAACAATATCTGTCTTTAATTTATACTTTTTTTCGATTGTTTCGCGCCAAGTATCTGAAGGATTGAGTAAAAATACATCAGCAAACCCATCAGGTATTTTGGGGATTTGTTGGTTGTTCACCAACAAAAATCGCACTTTTGGTTCCAAAAGATAGCTTAGAGAAAAAACATTCCCATAATTATTGCCCAAAGCATCACTAACCAAAAGTGGACTACTCGTCTGATTGATGATTTGGGCAACTTGTGGATTGCTATAGCTCATACCCTTATTCCACCAAGTTTCTGCCTGGGAACTCACCTTAGAAGAAATCAGTCCACAAATAATCACTAATGCCATGATTATCTGCCATAAGCTCCGGCGTGACACGCTTCCATTATATATTTGCGTAGCTAGTAAGTAAGCAACAGTCACTTGAATTCCTAAATAAGATGGCATGAAATATGCTTCGGTAGATAATTGTATGCCACCAGAACTTGAGAGTATTAATGGTAATGCTGGCACTAAAATCAATGTGATGAGAAAAAACCAAACTTTATAGTTAGTTGTTAGACAAAGAAAACAAATTGAATATCCTACAATAATTAAAAATATTGGTGTAATTAAAGAGTTCAGAGGATTAGCTGGGCTAAGGTTTATATCAAAAAAAATCCGGCTTAACTGGATCAGCAAAAATGGAAATATAGGCATCAAAGATGACTGAATTTTTGTTTTATCTGCTGAAAGCAAAAATTGAAAAAAGTCACCCATCACAATTGTTATCCAAGGCATGAAAGCTAAAAAACCTACCACGGATACTAATAGATAAGTTCTAACAGTTTCAGTCAATTGAAATTTTGCAGTTATCATTACATAAATTCCGTGAGCAAGTGCTATAAATGCACTCCAAATAAATGTATAAAGACTGATAGTTAAAGTTACTGCATAAATGCTCCAGATAGCGAATAAATCTGGCCGTTTTTGTTCTTTTACTGGCTCATCTTTATCTTGTGATTCTAGCCGCATTGCTCGCAACAGAGACGCACTGGATAGTAATATGGTCACTAACCAGAGAATATATTCTTGTGCTTCTTGGGCATAAACTAGTTGAATTGGAGAAATTGCCATCAGTGCGATCGCTACACCAGGAACCGATAATGGCACATTAAATAATTCTCGACATAGCCAATAAACGCAAGGAAAAACCAGCAAACTGATGCAGGCAGATAAACTTCTAATCGCCGTCACCGAATTACCAAAGATGTTCATCCACAATCTGGCTATTATGTAATAAAGCGGTGGATGGTAAGGATCTTCTTTTGCCAAATTAATGATTGCGTCATTTAAGCTTTTTTGTTGATTTGCACCTTGAAACTGGGCAAAGGTTTCTCCAGTAATGACACGATTATTAAAAATTTGTTGTTTTACTTCAGTTATTCTGTAACCAGAAATCCGCAATGAAGTATAAGTTTCATCATGCGAATAAACTTTGCCGTCAAGGTTAAAAAAGCGAAATAATATACCCATCGCCAATAAGAAAATAATTAAAAATCGCAACCAACTCGGTGGAAATTTGAGATGGCGCATAAGTAATTTTTCCCAATAAGTTGTCTAAAATAACCAGTCAGGCAGGCGCACTGGATGAAGTGCCGCAGCTACGCCCGTTGTAGACATCGCTAGTTATTATATCTGAACCTGCTCATCTTTCTCGCCAACATACTTTGAGTGATCATCTGATTTGAAATATTGACAATAAATATCTCTCTTCTATTAACTCCGAAAACAATAGCACAAGGTTGTATCCAATACGGCAAAACTGACCTTTGTTTTACAACCGAGATGCAGATGAGAAGTAAAATATCATAAATATTCCTATTTTTACAGCCTGTGTGGTGCGCTAGCAATAGCGCAATAGACTAGTTCTGTTCCTATAGTTGAGAGTGAGTGTCGTTAAGACAAAAGAGAATTTTTACAATATTTGCTAACGCCATCTAGAAAAGTCTTTAGTATTAGATATAGTTAAAAAATCAATGGTCTTAAAGTGTCGATCAATAGCTGGAATACTGCATATTTTAGATCCAATATTTAAGTATGCTTGCAAAATTTTAGGTATTTCAACATTGGATGAATCTGGACATTTATGAGGCATTTTTAGACAAAATTGTGAATTTGGATAAACCAAAATACTTGGATGCATCAAGCCATTCTGCTGAAAATAATCATAAGTGCAAGTAGCTTTTAAAGGACATTGTGTTAGTAATGATGCACAGCCAAAGAAATATTGGTTTCTACTCCAGATGAGATAATTTGCTAGCCCTTTCCATAATAGTAAAAGTGCCTGAATATTGCGGTATTCTTTAGCTATACATGCACGTCCAACTTCAACTGATGCCTGAAGCACAGAATTGGGAATCGCATTAAGATTAAATATATCGGCAGCATCAAAACCTAATCTTTGAGAAGCCATTGCATAGGTTTGCATCCGATAAGTTCCAATGGTTTTACCCGTTTGTTTGGAGATCATGATTAAATGATGGCAAACCGTATCAAACTTATCTATATCCATCTGCGTAAAGTTAGAAGCAGAATATCCCAAGCCTAGTTCAAGATTAAAAACTTCAAAGCGTAACCGAAAAATTGATTCTAATTCTTCTTCAGTTGACGCTAGCCGTAGGGTATATTTTTCAGTTTGAAGGACGGGGAAATCTTCAAGAGGGGCAGGAGGATTCAGTGAGTAATTGATGTTGCGTCCAGAAACTTCCATCTATCTTCCTACTTAGATTTACGAAAATATCCTACTAGGATTTAGGCACTATACAAATAGCTCACATTATGCATTAATGTGTCGAAGGGTGATTGAGACGGTTTTCGATAAAAGAACCTCTAGAGAGCTTTTTTACTTTCTTGGATTAGAGGTAGAGTGCTTTTATTATGGACATTAATTCCGAAAAAATCTGGCAATAAGATACAAAATTTTCCTTTGATGTACGCTATAAATACAAGTCAGAAAAGAAAGTCTAAATTAGGGCAGAAAGCCCCCGGATGAATCCAGGGGCTTGGGATAATTTTGGTTGCGATGCTTGCGGTGGTCTAGTTGCAATACGCGATCGCCTACGGCGGGCGGGTACGCGATCGCAATCTGCGGTAGATGCACTCTAAAATACTTAATTAATTACGGTGATTATTGCTGTAGTGAACTCGTGTACCTGCCCAAAGCAACTTATCCCGCAGCGTTTGATAGTAGGAATTGTTCTCGCGCAAAATAATAAATTTAGCCCGACAATCTGCCATCCGCACATCAACGCGGTGTCCCGGCCAAATTGAAGTCCCTAAAACCCCATCTGTCCAAAGCTTGGTACTCAAATCGTAATCCCCCAACGGCCAAATACTCACCACACAACCAGGGGGTAAAACGAGGGGGCGACTAGAAAGGCTCATTGCACAAATAGGAGTGATGGTAATCGCCTCCATACCATCATGCATAATTGGCCCATTAGCAGAAACAGTGTAACCAGTGGAACCTGTGGGGGTGGAAATAATCAACCCGTCCCCGACGTACTGATCGACTACCTCACCGTCAATTTCCATTTCCAGAATTGAAGTAATCATTCGGTCAGCCGAGGCGGGTTTAACACAAAACTCATTCAAAGCCAGGTAACGCTCACTCACTGGTTCTAAATTAGACCCATGACCCTCATACACCGCAGCTTGTAACATCATCCGCCGTTGGATAGCATAGCGATCCTCAAACAGTCGATCCCAAACTTTTTCAGTATCCTGAAATTCTTCCACTGACTCAGTTAAAAACCCCAGATGACCTCCCACATTCACTCCCAGAATAGGGATGCCTGCCGGGGCTAAATGTCTGGCACCAGTTAAAACAGTACCATCGCCACCGAGTACCAAGGCGAGATCGATTGGTTGAGCCGCCGAAGCCAAAAAGACAGGATAGGGGTTGTCTTTCGGCCCGCTAGGCCCCATCAACACCTGGCACTCGCGGCTTTCTAGTTGTTTAGCACAGATTTCTGCCCATTGTTTACTCCGGGCATCCCGCGCTTTATAAGCAATGATTACCTGCTTGAGTTGCACGCACAATTACCACTTCAGGAGATTAAACTGCTCCATATCGACGGTATCGCGGTTGCGATAAATGGCAAGCACGATCGCTAAACCCACCGCCGCCTCGGCTGCGGCCACGGTAATCACAAATACTGTGAAAACCTGACCCTTAATTAATGTTGAGTCGAGGAAGTTGGAAAATGCCATTAAATTCAGATTAACAGCGTTGAGCAGTAACTCAATTGACATCAGCACTCGCACAGCGTTGCGGCTGGTAATTAAACCGTAGATGCCGATACAGAATAAAGCTGCTGCTAGTAATAAAAAGTACTGGAGTTGCATGAATCTGAATATCCCTCCTGAAAAAACTGGCTGTTTATCTGCGAATGAAGTCGCAAATATTACTCTTTTGTTTCGCTGGTTGTTGATACTAGTTCTCTGGGGCGTTCTTGCAAAGTCAAAACAGTTTGCCCCAGTTCGGATGGTGCCGATAGGTCTGGCAAATATTCGCGGCGTGCCAAAATAATTGCTCCTACCATTGCTATCAGCAGCAAAATGGAAGCCAGTTCAAAAGGCAGTAAAAAGTCAGTGAAGAAATGTTCTCCAATTAAAACTATAGAACTTTCACCACCCGCCACAGGAGCAGCTGAGTAAGCCCAAGGAGTAGCCAGCACCATCGTACTTAAAAGACCGAACAATCCTACACTGACTATACCTGTTAGTACTTTCCGCACCCAAGAGTTGGGAAATGGTACAAAATCCTCGCGCTTGTTCACCAACATAATGGCAAACAAAATCAACACGTTAACCGCCCCAACGTAAATCAGTATTTGTGCAGCTGCAACAAAATCAGCATTTAGCAACAGGTAGATTCCCGCTATGCTGATGAACACACCCCCCAGCAAAAAGGCAGAATAGACGATGTTGGAGAACAGCACCACACCAATGGCCGCCCCAATCATCATCACGCCTAGTATGCCAAGCGATACAAACTGTACTCCTTCTGCTAGATTCACTGTTTTTTGTCCTTAGTCATTGGTCATTAGTCATTGATCATTGGTCATTGGTCATTAGGAAAGGACAAATGACAAATGACATTTATTTTTCTGTTTGTTCTACTAGGTCTTCTGGACGCGCACCCGGACGCGGGGCATCTGCTGGCAGTCCGTGGGGTTCGAGGACGCCCTTGGGTAGGTAAACTAGTTCGCGCAGTGGTGTAACCATTGGATCATCTGTTACCTTATAGGGCAGGCGACCTAGCGCTACGCTGTCATAATTCAATTCATGGCGATCGTAAGTGGCAAGCTCATACTCTTCTGTCATGGATAGACAGTTAGTTGGGCAAAATTCCACACAATTACCGCAAAAGATACAAACTCCAAAGTCAATGCTGTAGTGGTTGAGTTTTTTCTTTTTGCTGGCTTTGTCGTATTCCCAATCTACTACAGGCAGATTAATCGGACAAACGCGAACGCAAACTTCGCAGGCGATGCACTTATCAAATTCAAAGTGAATTCTACCGCGAAACCGTTCGCCAGGAATCAGTTTCTCGTAAGGGTACTGTACGGTAATCGGTCGTCGCCGCATGTGGTCAAAGGTAACAGAAAGTCCCTGACCAATGTAACGCGCGGCTTGTACTGTTTCTTTGGCGTAATCACCAACTTGTTTCAGGAACTTTAGCATTTTTTGTCTCTCTTTTAAGGGGATAAAAGTTAGGAGTGAGGAGTGAGGAGTGAGGAGTTAGGAGTGAGGAATGAGGAGTTAATTAAAAACTCATAACTCATAACTCATAACTTATAACTCCTAACTCTTAACTCTTAACTCTCTCATTACCCGCCGAAGGCGAAGGGAAAGGCTAGTTTCAGGGCGGCAGTTAATAGGAGATTAACCAAGCCAACTGGCAACAAAAACTTCCATCCTAAATCTAACAGTTGGTCAATCCGTACCCGTGGCACTGTCCAGCGCAACAGGATGGCGACAAACACTAGTAAATAGGCTTTGAAGACGGTCATGGTGATCCCCAAAGCAGCAGTTATTATCTGAAACACGGGATTTAATTCACTGACTCCTACCCAACCAGCGATGAGGTTGAGGGGAATGGGAAAGTCCCAACCGCCCAGGTAGAGAATTGCTACTAGTAAGGAAGAAAGAATCAAGTTAACGTAAGAACCCAGGTAGAAAAGACCGAATTTCATACCTGAGTATTCAGTCTGATAGCCTGCGACGATTTCTTCTTCCGCTTCGGGTAAGTCAAAGGGTAATCGTTCGCATTCAGCTAGGGCGGCTATCCAAAAAATCAGGAAACCGATTGGTTGTCGCCAAATGTTCCAGCCCAGAATGCCGTAGCCAGACTGTTGATTGACAATATCAACGGTGTCGAGGCTATTAGACATCATAGCGATCGCTAACACTGCCAGCGACAAAGGAATTTCATAACTAATAGATTGCGCTGCTGCCCGCAACCCCCCTAAGAGGGAGTATTTATTATTAGATGCGTAGCCAGCCATTAACAAACCAATGGGTTGAATGCTTGACAAGGCAATCCACAAGAATACGCCCATGCCCACATTGGTAATTACGATGTTCTGCCCAAAGGGGACGATCAGGAATGACAGAAACACCGGAATCACAACAATAATTGGCCCAAGGGTAAACAGCCAGGGGTCAGATTTGGCTGGTACTATATCTTCTTTAAATACCAACTTCAAACCATCCGCTACAGGTACCAGCAACCCAAAAGGCCCCTGGTATTCTGGGCCAATTCGCTGCTGTGCGGCGGCGGAAATTTTTCGTTCTAACCAAGTAGCAACTAATACCCCCACTGTTGCCCCAATCAGCATCAGTATCATTGGCAGTGGCATCCAAATCGCTTTGGCTGTTCCTGCTGGTAAACCTAAATCCCGGAGGGATTCAATAAAAGTTCCTTGGAGGTCAATTCCTGAGTTCATGTTTCCACTCTTTAAGACATCGAGTCATGGTGAATTACAACTATTAGTTGAATTAATACCTGTAAATTCACCCATTTTTAATTTTGCCCAGATGACGCTTGATTGAAGATTTGTTGCTAATTCCCATGCCTAGTATATCCTTGGATGGTTTTAGCCCTCTGAAGCGAGATGAGAACTTCTACTTATGGTTGGCATTGAGATTCGCTATTGAAAAGACGCGGGACAAGGGGAAAAGGGGACATGGAAAGGGTATATATTTCAGGAGTAACGCAGTGATGCGATCTGTGAAGACCGCCCAAACACCGCATAGTGTAGCATTGGTTCGATTTTCCATGCCCCATGCCCCATGCCCCATGCCCCATGCCCAATGCCCAATGCCCAATGCCCCATGCCCAATGCCCAATGCCAATCTTAAACTCGACCTCTGAGAAACTGTGCCATTTCGTTAGGAGTTGGCGACATTTCTAAAGCAGTTTCTTCAGTGATGCGACCCTCTTGATAGAGATTGAGCAACGACTGATTCATCGTAATCATGCCGTCAAAACCAGCTTGTTTCATCAACTCGCCAATTTCATCATACTTACCGTCTTTGATCCATTCTTTAATAGCCTCAGTATTGATCAGCACATCGTGGAAAGCAGCTCGCTTCCC
This sequence comes from Nostoc sp. CCCryo 231-06, assembly GCA_023522315.1. Classification (GTDB taxonomy): domain Bacteria; phylum Cyanobacteriota; class Cyanobacteriia; order Cyanobacteriales; family Nostocaceae; genus Nostoc. Next base: position 5,338 of record JAHCSU010000429.1, on the reverse strand, counting down.
GTCAGTTGTGCGACACAAACCTTGGGCAATTACTGCCACCAAAGACTCAGAAATTGCCACCCGCATTGCATCCTGTTCGTCACCAGAGTAGAGATTGAGAATCCGCTCAATGGTTTTGACAGCGCTATTGGTGTGCAGGGTTCCCATAACTAAGTGACCAGTCTGAGCGGCTTTTAGGGCGGTGTTAACTGTTTCTTTATCCCGCATTTCGCCCACCAGAATCAAATCTGGATCTTCCCGCAAAGCTGCTTTCAAAGCGTTGTCAAATTTCCGGGTATGCATTCCCACTTCCCGTTGTTTGACTAAAGACTTGCGGCTTTGATGGATAAATTCTATCGGGTCTTCAATGGTGATGATATGCTTGGCCATTTCCTTATTGATGTAGTCAACCATCGCCGCCATTGTGGTGGACTTACCAGACCCAGTGGGCCCAGTCACTAAAATTAAACCTTTGTGATGATGACAAATATCCCGAAAAATTGGGGGTAATCTCAACTGTTCCATAGTTAAGATTTTCAGAGGAATCAACCGCAACACCATTGCAGGCCCTCTAAGGGTGCCAAAAACATTAATCCGCACGCGAGCAAAGTCATATTGAGTTGCTCCGTCAAATTCTAAATGTTCTTCAAAGCGCTGAATTTCCACCTCACTCATCACCTCCCGCAACCAATTCATAAAAACTTCTTTATCTGTTTCTGGATAATCCGTTGATTGAATTTCTCCTCGGCTGCGGAAGCGGGGTACTTCACCTACACCCAAGTGCAAGTCAGAATATCCCTCATCGTAAGCTTCCCTGATTAACTTCTCTAAAGTGGGCCCCGCACTGCTGTTTTTAGGGAGAACTGAAGTAGGTATTGATGGTGGACTAACCGGACGATGACCTGCTAGAGGAACGTTGGTAGTCCTATCGATTGACATATCCAATGTTTGTGTCATCTGCCTCTGTGTACTAGAGGTTGGCGGTGGTGGTGGCGGCATTGGTGGCAGATTACGTCCAGCAGCAGAGTTAGAATTTGATGGAGACTGTGATTCTGTCATATATCTTCACATTTGGGAGTTAAAAAGTTGAATTAACGAGAAGTCAAGTCAGTTACTTCAATGACTGTTGGAGAGTGCTTGCGTGCAAGCTTTAGTGGTGATGGGACGCGATTGAAACTCTAGAACCACGGTCAATCCATTTCATGCACCTCAATTTGTATCTTTTTTTCCTGAGATTCCACTACTCAGAATATTTAGAGAAATTATTTAACTTATCTAACCTGATTTAACACACGGAATGACTCAAAAACCCTCAGAATAAATACATAGATTTTTTAGTAAATTATGATACTTCTGGTAAAACATAAATATTCTGAGATTTTTAGATGAGAAATTTATCCCACGCATGGACACGAATTGCCAGCAATTAACAGCACAAACACTAGCAGCTCAATTATTCAGCCCATTTATAAATTATGAGAACTACTACTACTTTTCATAAGAAATGTTAAGTTGAATATGAGTAATGTCCTGGGGATCAAAGTTAAAAGCTATAATCATTCAGATTATATACCTGAAGATAGATGCAGAAAACAAGTTTTTTTAATAGATATACACTTGACTTTATATTCACAATTACAAAAAATTAACTGTAAAGTTTAGTAAATAAATGCTCATTTTTCCGATTAGTTTTTATATACTGAATTTCACTGAGAAACAAATCAGTTAACTCGTCAAAAGCGAGATATGACTGAAAATTAAAATTCGTTGTGTATTTTTGGGAGGAAAAGTCATGGTTTCTGCTCAAAGCTCTAATCAAGGAAAGACCTACTCCTTGTTAATGATTAAAAGCTTTTTAATATGGACTTTTACATTAGCAGTATGTTTGTTGGTTGTGGGTTTTCCACTAGTTGTCTTGATGGCTACGGTCGGATGTCTGTTGTCGATCATCTTGCAATCGGTGATGCCTGTTAGCGCTGTTTTGCTTGTAGCAGGCGCTTTAATAATGTTTAATGTCATGGCAGTTGTATTGGCTGCGGGTGTACTAACTCTTAAAGGGGTTCACCCCAGTGAAATTAAATGGTTAAGCTGGCTGCATGGAGAGGCAGACCAAATGCAGACTACTGTTTACGCTGCTTGCCCTTTAACTTGTGAGATTAAAATCTAGTCATTACAGGTGAATACGACAAACAGTGCGTCTGCCCGGTTAAGCCGGGTTTTTTCATGCTGTTCAAGATATAGTCATTACAGTTGACATCCTCCCTGACGTAAACGTACAGGGATTCCTAAGACTCACGACTTAGGTTTCTGCTTCCTTCCCTTACGGGTTTTTCGCAACTGCCCTTTAATCTCAAGATTATCGGGTCTTATGTTCGCTCCACAGACTGCAACTGCGAGTCCCGCAGCCAAAATATTAATACTTGCTAAGACAGTGCATCTGCCCGATTAAGAAATGTGAATTAAATAACATCCAAATATGGTTTTTAACCTCACCCCGCCTTTGCTTTCGTCAAAGTCTCCCCTCTCGTTACTAAGGAGAGGGGTTCGGGGTGAGGTTTTGTACTTTATTAAATCTGCGTTCCTAAGCCGGGTTTTTTCGTGCTTATTGTGTGATTTATCCTTTTATATTTATGGTTTATGTGATGATTGACTGCTAACTATTGACTATTGGCCATAGACCATTGACTATAACCATTGGCAAATGACAGATGACTAATGACAAATGACTAATCAAAAACGCGTTTGCATTATTTTGGGTACTCGTCCGGAAGCGATTAAACTAGCTCCTGTGATTCAGGTTTTCCAAAAATCTTCAAGTTTTGAGTCGCAAGTAATTCTAACTGGACAGCATCGAGAGATGGTTGAGCAAGTCATGCAACTGTTCAACATCAAGGCAGATTATGACTTGGAAATTATGCAGGTTCAGCAATCTCTAAATGATATTACCTGCCGTAGTTTACAAGGGTTAGAAGCATTATTTAAGGAGAAAAAACCAGATTTAGTAGTGGTACAGGGAGACACTACTACGGCTTTTGCCGCAGCTTTGGCAGCTTTTTATCAAAAAATCCCTATCGGTCATGTAGAAGCAGGGTTAAGAACTGATGATATCTTCAATCCTTACCCAGAAGAAGCTAATCGGCGGTTGATTTCTCAAATTACTCAGTTGCACTTTGCGCCGACTCCTTGGGCTGTGGAAAATTTGCACCGTTCTGGTGTTTTGGGTGAAATTCACATGACAGGTAACACGGTAATTGATGCATTGTTGAATGTAGCTGCAACCCAAACAGTTTGTAATGTACCAGGCTTAGACTGGGATTCATACCGCGTTCTGCTAGCAACAGTTCATCGTCGGGAGAATTGGGGAGAACCCCTGGAAGCGATCGCTCAAGGCTTTTTACAAATCTTAGACAAGTTTCCTGATACAGCTTTGCTATTACCATTGCACCGCAATCCGACAGTGCGAGTTCCGTTACAAGAACTTTTAGGCAATCATCCCCGAATTTTCTTAACAGATCCTCTAGATTATGGCGAACTGGTGGGAGCCATTGGGCGATCGCATCTTTTGCTCACTGACTCTGGTGGTTTGCAAGAAGAAGCCCCCAGTTTGGGAAAACCAGTACTAGTTTTGAGAGACACCACCGAAAGACCAGAAGCTGTTGCAGCCGGTACAGCCAAACTTGTAGGCACTACGACTGAGAACATTTTTGCAAATGCTGCTGAGTTACTTAGCGATCCAGATGCTTATGCAGCAATGGCAAATGCAATTAATCCCTTTGGGGATGGTCATGCAGCAGAGCGCATTTTGCAGATTGTACAAAATTACCTGGGTCTTTCATCAGAAACATCAACTTAGGAACTTAGATTAAACAAAATGCAAAATTTCTGTTTTTCAGGGTGCATAAAATCGGCTTTTCTGCCGATTTTTCTTTTTGTCATTTTTCTTATAATCTTGTGGGGTGGGTATCTTGCCCGCCTTAAGACGGGCTAGACGCTCTGAAGTTTTAATCAGATTTCTTTCCATCCTACAAAAAAATAGTAGAACTTAGAAACGAGATTTTCAAAGGGTGACTTCTGGTTAAATACCTAAAGCTGCTCGTGTTTCAGGCCCCACCGTACCATCTACAAGTAGACCTTTACTTGCCTGAAAGCTTCGGACTCGGTTAACAGTTTCTTGACCGTAAATTCCATCAACTCTGAGATTACCTAAAGCTGTTTGAACGTCTCTTACAAGCAGACCTCTAGAACCACGGGTAAGAATAACCGAACCGCCAACACCACCAGGTCTAGTTACAGGAGGATTGTTAGGTCTATCACCAACCCATCGAGCAAAAACGTATCTACCTGTAGAAAGCCTAGCAAAACCGTTTTCATATCTTTCAATGGCTGGAAGTGTTGCGCCATTTGATACACAATCCACATAGGAGTAGTTAGTGCTTGGGCCTGTACGGATACGCAAACAACTGCCGTTAGTCTTGACAAATGCAGCCGAACTCATTTGAATTTGGGCAGCAGCAATAAGTAATACACCAACACCAGCTAAAGCCAACCAAGCTGAAGATTTAAGAAGTTTTTTCCAATTAAATTTAGCTTTGGTGATTCCCGATGCCTCTTCTTTAGTAATAACTATGTCAGAAGATTTAAGAGGTTTTTTGCTATCTAATTGAGATTTAGACGAATTATATTTGGTGTTTCGAGATGCCTCTTCTTGAGCAATAAACATCTGAGAATAAGCAAGATATTCCATAATGCACCCCTTTATATGAAAAAATGAGTACTCACAGAGAACTATTTCAGTTTTCTGTGTATTTACTCTTAGTATATTTTATATCTCTGTGTTTTAAAAGGTTTTTCCTGGTAGCGGAATTAAGAAAGAATAAAATTAACGTAAGTTCGACAAACCTCTCCCAGCCTTGAACTAAAGTTTAAGGCTGGGAGAGGGACGATTTTGCTTAGAAAAATCAGGGAGAGGTCTTTTTGATTGAGCTAATTAAGCGGACACTATATAAGCCGTCGAATTCACGTAAAGGTATATTGCCTAAAAAAAAGTTCTAATAAAATATTGATATTTTTTTGAATATATATAGTATAACATAACTAAATTAGTTCTTTAGAATAGCAAAAAAACCAGCTTTGGAGTAACTAAATTGATAGGGGTCGCTAAACTATTTATCTAAAGGACAAAACACAAATTAACATAGCAAAGTATTAAGTACACACCACAAGAAACAACTATATTGGCGTTGTGAAATCCTGGTTTTAGCAAAGTTAATAGTAATAAGTAGAAAAAATAGTATTTTCAGAGCAATATAGCGGTTCTCAGTTGAGTGAGGTACAAGAACCCCACCCCCAACCCCCTCCC
>JAHCSU010000043.1 GCA_023522315.1 Nostoc sp. CCCryo 231-06 | reverse complement strand
GGGATTTAGGGTGAGGGCAAAAACTACGGTTCTCAACATAGATGAGGTTTAGTAAGAACTTAATTCCAAAAATAACCCCTCTTCAGTTATGAAAAGGGGTTATTTTTAGCGTTTAAGGGAATTAAAAGTGGTAAATCACCATTTACCAATCATGACTATTAATTAAGAACAGCAACTGCTGGACGGCTACCAGCAGCGTGACGGTCAATCACTTCGTCAATCAAACCATATTCCCTGGCTTCCTCTGGTGACATGAAAAAGTCACGTTCAGTATCTTCAGCAATCCGCTCAATTGGTTGACCTGTATGTTCAGCTAAATAGTCATTTAGCCGCTTCTTATGGTACAGAATCTCCCGCGCCTGAATTTCAATATCAGTCGCCTGTCCTTGAGCGCCGCCTAGAGGTTGATGAATCATAATCCGAGAATGGGGTAGACTCATCCGCTTACCCTTAGCACCTGCACTGAGGAGGAAAGCGCCCATACTCGCCGCCAATCCGGTACAAATTGTACAGACATCAGGGCGAATATGCTTCATAGTGTCAAAAATGCCCATACCAGCCGTCACCGAACCACCGGGAGAATTGATGTACATATAAATGTCTTTCTCCGAGTCTTCGGCATCCAAATACAGCAGTTGGGCAACAATCAAGTTAGCAATGTTGTTGTCAACTTGTTGTCCCAAAAAGATGATGCGCTCACGCAACAGCCGTGAGTAGATGTCAAAGGCGCGTTCACCTCGACCCGATTGTTCAATAACGATAGGAATCATGGAAGCGTGTTTGTGGCTACTTTAAATACATTTTATCGGTGACAGCACGAAACTGGGGTTTATCTCTACTGTTCTCAAGCAGATAAATCCAACCTTTATCGTTTTCCTTTGCCCAAAAACAGTACAAAAGATGATTTTGCGATAAATTCAACCCCCAAGGGCACTTTTTAACCGCAAAAGGTGTCTAAGAAAATATCCCATGACGACCAAATCAAAAAACTCCAATCGTCGCCAACCTCATATCTCGGCATTTGCTGGACAACTTTGGCGATGTGGTGATTTTTCTGATAACCAAAATCAGACTTGCTTAGGGAATTATGTTAATCCTGTAACAATTTAAACATTTTTTTAGGATTTCCCTCGGCAAATATCAAATTATTTTTGTTACATTCAGTAAGTCGATAAAACTAAATGTATTTAGAATAACTAGTCATACTTGAAATGCTATCCATCCAGAGAGACGTGCCATGTTGGAAAAACTTGTACAAGCCGCCATCATCACCTTCTTGCTCCACCTGATAGCAGGACTTAGCCCAAATACTTTAATTCAGTCAAAGACAGCATCACCTGTGCGAGAAACGCCACCAAATATTGTTAGCTTGCTATTGCGATCTTTTCAGTAATAATTTTTCAGAAATTGCATAGGTCTTACCCAAGGGATAATTCGCTCGTAGGATTTCTTGCTTATCTACATAGCCATCTGGGCTAAGACTCCTGAGAAGAGGATAGACTGAGCAAGGAAGGCAACTACTTGCATTTTATCATGACTAATCGCCTTGCTGAAGCTAAGAGCCTCTATCTCCGCAAACACGCCGAAAACCCGATTGATTGGTGGTCTTGGTGTGACGAAGCACTTGCAACTGCAAGGGCGCAAAATAAACCGATTTTTCTCTCCATTGGCTACTCTAGCTGCCACTGGTGTACTGTCATGGAAGGCGAGGCTTTTTCTGATATTGCGATCGCCCACTTCATGAATGCTAATTATCTTCCCATAAAAGTAGACAGGGAAGAAAGACCTGACCTCGATAGCATCTACATGCAAGCTTTGCAGATGATGAGTGGTCAAGGGGGTTGGCCTTTAAACGTATTTCTTTCCCCAGAAGATTTAGTGCCGTTTTATGCTGGTACTTATTTCCCTGTAGACCCGCGTTATGGTCGTCCGGGATTTTTGCAGGTGTTGCAATCCCTCCGCCGTTATTACGATACCGAAAAAGCAGAATTACAGGAACGCAAAGCCTTAATTATTGAGTCGCTGCTCACCTCTGCGGTGTTACAAGATGGTACAACAGATGAGCTTGAAGACCATGAATTACTCCGCCAAGGTTGGGAAACCAGCACAGGTGTAATTACTCCTAGTCAATCTGGTAATAGCTTTCCGATGATTCCCTATGCAGAATTAGCACTGCGGGGAACTCGATTTAATTTTGAATCTCGCTATGATGGCAAGCAAGTTTGTACCCAACGGGGACTAGACTTAGCGCTGGGAGGCATTTACGACCATGTGGGCGGTGGCTTTCATCGCTATACTGTTGACGCTACTTGGACAGTACCCCACTTTGAAAAGATGCTCTACGACAATGGACAGATTGTGGAGTATATAGCTTCTTTATGGAGTGCAGGAGTAGAAGAAGCAGCCTTTGAGAGAGCAGTTGCCGGGACTGTACAATGGCTGAAGCGAGAAATGACCGCGCCTGAAGGTTACTTCTATGCTGCTCAAGATGCCGATAGCTTCATTGAACCCACGGCGGTAGAACCAGAAGAAGGAGCCTTTTACGTCTGGAGTTACAGCGAACTACAACAACTGTTAACGCCTGAAGAATTGAGGGAATTAGAACAGCAATTTACTGTTACCCCTAACGGTAACTTTGAAGGACATAATGTCTTACAAAGAAGAAATTCCGGTCAACTGAGTGCAACGGTGGAAACGGCTCTGAGCAAGCTGTTTACCGCTCGCTATGGTGTTAGTTCTGAGTCTTTAGAAACTTTTCCCCCAGCTTGTAACAACCAGGAAGCAAAAACCACTAACTGGCCAGGTCGCATTCCCTCTGTGACAGATACGAAGATGATTGTCGCTTGGAATAGCTTGATGATTTCTGGGCTGGCTAGGGCTGCTGGGGTTTTTCAAGAACCGTTATATCTGGAATTAGCAGCACGAGCAGCAAATTTTATCTGGGAAAATCAGTTTGTCGATGGGCGTTTTCAGCGACTCAATTATCAAGGAGAACCAACCGTTTTAGCGCAGTCTGAAGATTACGCCTTTTTTATTAAAGCTCTGCTGGATTTACAAGCTTCCAACCCTGAGCATAAGCAATGGTTAGAAAAAGCGATCGCTATCCAAGATGAATTCAACGAATTTCTCTGGAGTGTCGAATTAGGTGGGCATTATAACACATCTAGTGATTCTAGTCAAGATTTAATTGTGCGGGAGCGCAGTTATGTTGATAATGCAACACCATCAGCTAATGGAATTGCGATCGCTAATCTTGTGCGTCTCGCTCTACTCACCGATAATCTAGATTATTTGGATTTAGCGGAACTTGGCTTAAAAGCTTTTAGAAGTGTCATGCATCGCTCTCCCCAAGCTTGTCCCAGCTTGTTCACAGCTTTAGATTGGTATCGTAATTCTACCTTGATTCGCAGCACCACTGAGCAAATAAACTCTCTGATCCCCAAGTTTCTACCAACGGCTGTGTTTAACGTAACATCTGATTTACCAGAGGGAAGCGTTGGGTTAGTTTGCCAAGGTTTGAAGTGTCTTGCACCAGCAGAAAGTGTAGAGCATTTATTGCAGCAAGTGGAGAAAAGTCAAAATAGAGGATGATTTTTAAACGCAGAGGGACGCTGAGGAAAGCGCAGAGGTACGCAGAGTTTTTTTAAGAGAATTCGCTACGAACTTACAAAATTCTGCACTTAGTCCCCAGAACTCAATTTGATGTATAACTATGAAGAACCGAAGCGAATTAACCGCAATTGTGTTATCTGGGGGTAAGAGTTCTCGGATGGGTCAGGATAAAGCCTTGATTCCCATTCAAGGAGTGCCGTTGTTACAGCGAGTTTGTGGGATTGCTCAAAGCTGTGCTGATGTTGTTTATGTAGTCACTCCCTGGCCAGAACGCTATCAAGATTTGCTTTTGCCTGGTTGTCAGTTTATTCGGGAAGTCCCTTTATCTGGAGAACCTCTCGCCCACGGGCCTTTAGTTGGGTTTGCCCAAGGGCTAGCCGAAGTGCAAACAGATTGGGTGATGCTGCTAGCTTGCGATTTGCCGAGGTTGCGGGTTGAGGTGTTGCAAGATTGGGTAACTAGACTTGATAGCGTGGGGGATAATGCGATCGCAGCTTTGGCTGATCATCCCAAAGGTTGGGAACCTCTGTGTGGTTTTTATCGCCGTCGCTGTTTGCCCCAACTCCTAGAGTTTATCAACCAAGGGGGGCGATCGTTTCAGCAGTGGCTTCGGCAATATTCTGTAGAAGTTTTGCCCTTATCAGAACCTGAAATGCTGTTTAACTGTAATACACCAGCAGACTTGGCTAAGAGTTAAGCCTTAACCCAAGCGTATTAGAGTATATATTGTGGAATTCTCTGCTATTTACCGACTGCGACAAAATTTGCGATCGTTATCATTCTCAGGATATTGCCAAGAATAGGCAAAATGGCTAACTCCCTTCAGTTGGGGGGAAAATTTGCGAAGTGCCTGCATTTGCGCTTCTAGGGATGGACGATTACTAACGGATTCTCCCCATTTGCCTGCTAAAGCTGGGATTATCTGCGTACCCGGTTTTGCCATACTCAAAACTCGTTGCACTTGTGTCACAATACAACTGGCATTACCGCAATTCCCATAAGCCATAGGATGCCACTGCAATGAAGTGGGGAACCGATCCCAAGGTTGCAAACGGGAATCATACCCTTGTCCTACAGTTTGGTTGCCATCCGGGAAAAACACTACTCCCGTGGAAATACCTTGCTGCTTTGCTGGGTAACTAGCTATGGTGACAAAATCTAGAATTCCTTGCATGGCGTGAGCAACTGCTAGCTGCCACAATTCCCATTGTAAAAGTGGTTGTCTGTCGCTTGCAGGCAGAATTGATTTTTGCCCTGGTGGGGGAATACGTCCTTGCCAGAGGGGTTCGCCTTCTTGGGGATAAAGTTTATCAACTTCCGCTATATCTCCGGCGCTGACGAATCCCTTACTCAAAAAGCGCCGAATCAAGTCCAGCCCTTTGTAATTTAGTGCCCGTTTAAATAAAGCTTCTTGGGTTGCGGGACTAAATAGCCATAAATCTGAAACTTTGGTGGCGATGGAATCACTTCCTGCTTGTCGGGGATAGCGCACATAGTCTAATAGCAAACCATCTGGACGACGGCGCAAAACTTCTTTTACTAATTGGTAGTAGTCGCTTTTTGCTTGCGAGTTGTAGGGGTCGATAAATACTTGAGAGCCATTATCTACTACATATAGGCTCGTTTGACCTTTGCCATTACGAGCGATCGCACTTTCTCTATCTGGGCGCTGGGCGTAAGTATAGCCGAAATTGGTCGTAAACATCCAGGCGTAAACCTTTAAACCACGTTGCCGACCTTTTTGAATTGCTGTGGCGAGTATATCGACGTTTTCTGCACCTGGGGTGCGAATTACAGAAGGCCAAGCCGTCGGGTTAGCTTTTACTGGCAACAATGCCTGCCCGTCGTAAAATACTTCTAAATAAACTTGGTTATAGCCACGATTGACAATCCGATCCATAATCTGATCAATTGTTCCTGGCTGAATGTCACAGGGATATAAGCGCAACCAAATGGCTTGGATTTGCGGCCAAGTTCGAGTGCGGCACTCCCGTAATTCCTGTGCCTGTTTTTGTAGAATGTTTTGGTAGCGCGTTTGAGCATCTTGCTTACCTTTGAGGGCTGATAAACGTAAGCTTTCTTTTTCTTGCGCCGCCGTTGATGATAATTGACAATACTGGGTTACTTGCGCCCTTGCTGGTTCGCTGACAAAGTTGGGCAGCAACGAACTACTAGTGAAAATAATAGCGAATAGACGCCGCCAAAATAATGTTGATCTTGCAACGTTTAAGGGATGGTTAGACATATCTAGCAGTAGATGGACACAATAATCATCGACCCCAATTCAGATAATTGCGGGTAGCTTGTATCGAATTATACATTAAATCAATAGGGGTTTTAAAACCTATTTTTTTAAGACTGCTAAAGGCTTGTTTGTGTTGCTGCATTTTTTGATAAAGGCATAAACACATACAGGGCAGTATAAAACATCTGAATACACACCAAGTTTATTCTGCTATTGGGTAGATTTGGCCTGTACCTTAGTTAATGAAAATCTGTTTATGCCATTCTTACCCCAAAAGGAATTTTAATATGCATCGTCGTTGGTTTTTATCTGCTTTAGCACTTTTGATGAGTATATTTTTAGCTGCTTGCACGACTGCAACCACTCAGCAGCCAACAACAAAAGTCACAAACCCTACTGAAACGACAATAAATTCTCAGCAATTACCAAAAGGATCAGCAAAAAGAGTTGTTGCTCTTTCTTCTCTTTCTGCTGATATTATCTCTCGACTCGATTCAACAAAAATTGTCGGAATCACTGGTAGTAAATTATTTAAGAATGACTCAAAATTTAAAGATATTACCCGTATTAGTGAAGGACAAAATCCGCCAAATTTAGAAAAAGTGGTAGCGCTCAAACCAGATTTAGTTATTGGTGCAGAAGGTTTTTCTAATATCCCAATTCAAAAACTTCAGCAGTTAGGAATTCCGACTTTTCTCACTAAGGTGAATAACTGGGAATCTTTAGAAGAACTTACTAAAACACTTGCTAAATCAATTGACGCTGATCCTCAGCCTTTGTTAAATCGTTACAAAACTTTCTTGCCAGAAAAGCCAATTCAGGGTTTTTCTACTCTAGCGTTGGTTAGTCGTCAACCAATTTTAGCGCCGAATAAAAATAGTTGGGCAGGGGATTTGCTGGCGAAATTTCAAGCGAAAAATATAGCAGCAGATTTACAAGGAAAAAGTCCTATTGGTGGCTATGTGACGCTTTCGGCTGAGAAGGTTTTAGAAGCAAATCCAGAGGTGATAATTTTGGTTAATCCCCCACAAGGAAATTCGGAAGCAGCGCTTTTAGATTCGCTGAAAAAGGAAGCTTTTTGGCAACAATTGCAAGCAACTAAAAATAACCGAGTCTATGTATTTGATTATTTTGGTCTGGTGAATCCAGGTAGTATAGATGCAATTGAAAAAGCTTGTCAGCAGCTTAAGCAAGCGTTGTTTGCACCACAGGGCACTTAGTTGCATAAATATAATTTAAAATCTTGTTTTCAAGTTCTAACTTGATGAATAGGGGAGGCGGCAGCCCCCCAATAGCCATTCCCAGTCTTTGACTGGGAACGAGGAAATGGGGCAAAAATCTAAAATTTAATGTGCTTTTAATCTTTTGCAGAACTAATTGGTTTTTGACCAAAGGGGATATTTTTCTTACCTTCAGGAGAAGCACCTCCAAGGCTGCGGAAATACAGTCCTCCAATAGTGAGTAAAAAGGTTACATATCCAACTGCTTGCACAAGATAGAGATTGTCTCTATAACCAAATAAAGATTTGAGGATAATGCCAGGAAACTGCCTGTCAGGCAAGACTGTAGAAGTATTTGAAACCATTGGCCCCAAAATACAGGAGTGGACTTTTGTAAAACGTTCGTAATAGAAACAAAGGTTTTCTGTGGCACGACTGCTAAGGGCAAAGTTAGCCACAGCGTCGTCAAAATGTTTCAAGGCTGACACTACCAACCCAGCGACAATCAACACTAATAAAATGCCCATTACTTGGAAAAACTGGCGGATGTTAATTTTGACACCCCATTTAAATAGCAGCACCCCAATGGCAGATGCCGCTACCAAACCACCAATAGCACCCAATGCTGGCATTAATCCCTGTTGAAAATTAGCAGCAACGAACAGAACAGTTTCAAAGCCTTCGCGGACAACGGCAATTAAAATTAAGGTAAAAACGCCCCAACCAGCATTTGAGTTTTCTGTCAGCGCTTGCGTAACTGCTCCTTCAACTGTAGCTTTCATGAATCTGGCTTGTTTAGTCATCCAGATTAGCATCCAACTGAGCATTGCGATCGCTAACACACTAAACCCACCCTCCAACGCTGGCTCAACTACAGTGGTGTATTGAGGATTCGCTGCTCCTAGTATTTGAATTATCGAACTGAATAGCACGCCTATTAAGGCACTGACGACAATACCAACGCCAATACCAGCATATACCCAAGAGTTGAGCCGAGATTGTTTAGCTTTTTTCAGTAAAGCTAGCACAATACCAACAACAAGGGCAGCTTCTACTCCTTCTCGGAGCGTTATTACAAAAGTAGGTAGAGCAGTACTAAAATCCATCTTTTATCCTTTGTCTTTTCTCCTTTCTCCTTTCTCCTTTGCCATTAGTCATTTGCCGCCACTTGTTCTTTGAATTTGACAAATGACAAATGACAAATGACTAATGACTAATGACTATTAACTAAAATCGCGTAGCATCTTTTTGAGTTCGAGATTATGCATCTCTTCTTGCCCAATCATGCCGCGAGCGAATTCTTCAAGATAAATGCTGGCATTGGTAACAGTATCGAGCAGATTTTTATACAGATCCAATGCCTTTTTTTCGTGGGATAAGCTTTCTTCCAAGATATCCTTAACTTTATGCTGGTAGGTTTCTTCCATTGAGGCAATTTTCAAGGACGGATGCCCATCTAAACCGGTGAGAATTTCTCCCACTTGTTCGGCATGAAGTAAAGATTCACTTGCCTGTGCTTTGAAAAAGGCCACAATTGGAATACGGTTAGGGCCAGTCACCATCAAAGAATAATGTGTATAACGCACTACCCCTGCTAGTTCAAATTCCATGATGGCGTTCAGCAGGTCAATGGTCTTTTTATGGTCAAGTTCTTGCATGAGTTGTTAGTTCAAGTAACGAATGGAGTGTAATTAGTTAGGAGTTACGAGTGAGGAGTTGGAAGTTAGGAGTTAACAGATCGTCCTAACTCTTGTACAGACGCGATTAATCGCGTCTCTCCTAACTATTTTAAACTCCTTACCATATACTTCCCATTAAAACAAAGTGTTATCGCTGTGCTTGGGTATTGGATTTGTCAACCACTTTTTGAGAGTTTTCCTCAATGGTTTTCACTAGCTTGGTAACATCACTAGGTGTTTTGACTGCTTTTGCTGGTGGGATGGCAGCAGGCCAAACTTTTATGAGTTCAGCGAAACTAGTATCGATCGCTTTGTGTGCTTCGGGATCTGCTTGAGCTACTTGACTAGAAATTCCTTTGTATAAATCATTGGCGTAAACCACAAAACCACGGGAGTCTTGATACTCAATTGGCGCGGTTATTTTACCATCTGCGATCGCAGCGCCATATTCGGAGTTAGCTGAATCTAGTAGTTCGTTAATTACCTGTAGCACAAATCCTGGTTTTGAGCGTTTATCTGCTGGCAAAGCTGCGATCGCGGAATCAACTGCTTGTACCGAAGAAGTAAAATTAGTTTTAACTTTGCTATCCTTCGGACTAGATTTCACTAAATCTTGCAAACTTACCAATGTTGTCTTAAATTCTTTGACTTTGCGCTCATTAAGTTGATCTTCTACATCAACGTAAATCTCTTCAACTGGATGTCCAATATGAGGTTCTGCCTGTTTCGGCTGATTCTGATCCAGCAGTTCTTGTGCTACTAAAAGATGCCCTTTCATTAAGCCTAATTTAGACATATAGTCAACATCTTTTGCCTCACCCGTGAGCGCTACTTCTTGAACACCAACCTGGTCTTTAATTTGGTCGAACTGCTCTTGAGTAATTACTTTTTTAGTAACTAAATCTTCTGGGCTACCATAAGGACGACTTGCCTGGATTTTGTTCGATAAAGCCGGAACGCCTAGTTTTGCTTCAAACTTATCTAATTCTGACAATATAGCGGTGTTAATGTTAATTTTTTCTTTGCCACCGTGGCCACTGTGACTGTTACTAGTTACTGCCTCTGTAGCTGGACTAGTAACTGGTGCTGATAGATTTTCTGCGGTTGGTGTACCACTACAGGAACTCAAGGTAACTATTAAGGCTGCTGCTGCTGTTAAACAGATATAACGAACTTTTATCATCTTTGCTCCTCGCACAAGTAAAAAAGGTATTAATTGAAACATTTCAAACTACTAATAGAAGCTAGTTTGTTTGATACATTGTCATAGATTTTACTGTCTCATATAATGAGATTTTTTATCAGCTATTTATCTAAAACTTTAATAAATTAAACCACGTCCACCTTGAAAACTGTAGTTCTTTCTGTATGAAAAGAAATAAACCCTCATCC
>JAHCSU010000428.1 GCA_023522315.1 Nostoc sp. CCCryo 231-06 | reverse complement strand
CGTATCCGCCGAAGAATTAGTCGGGATGGCTAGCGTCTTACAATCCCAATCCCCACCCCTTGTACAGACGCGATTAATCGCGTCTCCCCTAATTGACACCTGTGGAACTGGTGGAGATGGCGCTTCAACCTTTAATATTTCCACTGCTGTCGCTTTTGTTGCCGCCGCCGCCGGGGTAAAAGTTGCCAAGCATGGCAATCGTTCCGCATCTAGCAAGGCTGGTTCGGCTGATGTGCTGGAAGCTTTGGGGATAAATCTCAACGCCACTCCTGAGAAAGTGCAAGCCGCAGTGGGTGAAGTCGGAATCACCTTTTTGTTTGCTCCAGGTTGGCATCCTGCACTTAAAGCGATCGCTACTTTGCGAAAAACTTTGAAAGTGCGGACTGTTTTTAACTTGCTCGGCCCGCTAGTAAATCCCATGCGGCCAACAGGGCAAATTATTGGTGTGAATGACCCGCTTTTACTAGAGGAAATCGTTCAAGCTTTATCCCAATTGGGATGTCAGCAAGCGATCGCACTCCACGGACGGGAACGTTTAGATGAAGCTGGTTTGGCAGATGTCACTGACTTAGCTGTACTCCAAAATAAAAAAGTGCGTTCTCTAACCCTCAATCCTCAAGAACTTGGTTTGAGTTTTGCACCGACTGCGGCGTTGTGCGGTGGAGATGTCGCAGAAAATGCCGAAATCTTGAAGGCAGTTCTCCAAGGTAAAGGTACTCAAGCGCAGCAGGATGTAGTTGCTTTAAATACAGCGCTTGCACTGCAAGTTGGTGAAGCGATTCATGGGGAAACTGATGTTTTAGCAGGTTGTGTTAAAGGTATTGCCCTTGCTAAGGAAATTCTGCGAAGCGGTGCGGCTTGGACAAAACTAGAACAACTTGCTGAATTTTTGCGCTAGACGAATCTCTCCCACCCAGCCTCTCTCTTTTACGAGGCTACGATGTACAGACAAGTTTTCTAAAGCTGCCAATGCATCAACCTGCAATGCCAATACATCGACCTGCAATGCCAATGCATCGACCTGCAATGCCAATACATCGACCTGCAATGCCAATGCATTGACCTGCAATGCCAATGCATTGACCTGCAATGCCAATACATCGACCTGCAATGCCAATGCATCGACCTGCAATGATTAGCCTTTACTCCCACAAAATATACACAAGGAAAAATAGATGATTATCATACTTAAGAACGGTACGCCTGTTGACGAAGTTACTCGCATCAGCCAAGAAGTGAGTGAGACTTGGGGAGTCACGGTAGAAAAAAGCGTTGGCACTCATAAAGTTGTCTTAGGGCTAATTGGTGATACCACTAGCATCGATAAATTACAGGTTCAAGAGTTCAGCCCTTGGATTGAGCAAGTATTACGGGTGCAACAACCTTTCAAGCGCGTAAGTCGAGAATTCCGACATGGAGAAGCCAGCGAGGTTGTTGTACCTACACCTAACGGTGATGTCTATTTCGGCGAACGTCACCCCATCGTAGTGGTAGCCGGGCCTTGTTCCGTTGAAAATGAAGCGATGATTGTCGAGACGGCAAAGCGGGTGAAGGCAGCAGGAGCGCAGTTTTTGCGTGGCGGAGCTTACAAACCCCGCACCTCACCTTATGCGTTTCAAGGTTATGGTGAAAGCGCTTTAGATTTATTAGCAGCAGCGCGGGAAGCTACTGGTTTGGGTATCGTCACAGAACTCATGGATGCTGCCGATTTATCAGCAGTCGGGAGAATAGCTGACATAATCCAAATCGGAGCGCGAAATATGCACAACTTTTCGCTGTTGAAAAAGGTAGGCGCTCAAGATAAACCCGTGCTACTCAAGCGGGGGATGTCTGCCACAATTGACGAGTGGCTGATGGCGGCAGAATATATTTTGGCATCTGGAAATCCCAATGTGATTCTTTGTGAACGCGGAATCAGAACCTTTGATGGCAAATATGCCCGGAATACTTTAGATTTATCAGTGCTTCCAGTATTGCGATCGCTTACCCATTTACCGATTATGATTGATCCTAGTCATGGTACTGGTAGGTCTGAATATGTTCCATCTATGGCAATGGCTGCGATCGCGGCTGGTACAGATGCCTTAATGATTGAAGTTCATCCCAATCCCGCAAAAGCTTTATCCGATGGCCCCCAATCTCTCACCCCTGATAAATTTGACCGCTTAGTTCAAGAAATGTCAATTCTGGGTAAAGTAGTCGATCGCTGGTCTACACCTGCATTTGGTAGCATTGGTGAAAGCCGCATTCTCTTCACGCCAGAACTCTCAAAGTAGATAGACCGTAATTTTAGACGATTTTTTGCAAACGGCTAAACCCGATCAACGGATTTTTCACACGAAAGAATCTGTTGATCGGGTTTTCATAAACTACCCGCGCTTGAAATTCTTTATTAATAGGACTTACGTAAAAAGCCAGTGAAAGCCCAATACGCTTGGGTTAAGGCTAAAAAATAAAACTATGCCTATAAACCCTGCTTTCCAAGGCGAAGGGCGCATGGTAAGCAAGTTCGTAGTAAGCACAAAGCGTGCTTACATACAAACCTCAAAACTAGCGCAAGCAAAGTACTAGGTGATCACAGTTGGCTGTTCCCGTCCTGTCAGTTCGCGGATCTGGGCTATCTCCTGGACAATAGTGATTAAAGAAGCAAGTGCAACCTGTGGATCAAGGTCATGTTTGGTGGGATCTGGTTCGTAGCTTTCTAGATAAACCCTTAGGGTTGCACCTTGAGTACCCGTACCAGAAAGTCGCACGACAATTCGAGAACCATCGGTAAAGCCAATGCGAACACCTTGTTGATCGCTAACGCTACCATCAACAGGATCGGTATAACTAAAGTCATCACTGTATTCAACTTGATAGTTACCGAATTGCTTGCCTTTGAGAGTTGGCAATAAAGAACGCAGTCTTTCTATTAAAGTGTTAGCGGGTTCTGTCTGTATCTCTTCATAGTCATGGCGAGAGTAATAATTGCGTCCATAAGTCTGCCAGTGTTCCTGTACAATCTGCTCAACAGATTGTTGTCGGACTGCTAGGATATTCAGCCAAAACAGCACAGCCCATAGCCCATCTTTTTCGCGGATATGATTAGAGCTGGTACCAAAACTTTCTTCACCGCAGAGAGTAGCTTTCCCCGCGTCTAAGAGATTGCCGAAAAACTTCCAGCCAGTCGGTGTTTCATAGGATTCAATCCCGATCTGAGCAGCAACTCGATCTACTGCTTGGCTAGTAGGCATTGATCGCGCTACCCCGGCTAAACCCTCACTATAACCAGGGATTAGCTTGGCGTTTGCGGCTAAAACTGCAAGGCTATCGCTAGGGGTGACAAAGAACTTACGCCCTAAGATCATATTGCGATCGCCATCTCCATCAAAAGCTGCCCCAAAATCTGGCGCATCCTCTGCGTACAAAATATCCACCAACTCATGGGCATAAACCAAATTTGGGTCAGGGTGTCCGCCGCCAAAGTCTTCTAGGGGTGTACCATTACGCACAGTTCCCACTGGTGCGCCCAAACGTTCCTCAAAAATGGCATGGGCATAAGGGCCAGCCACCGCATGTAAGGCATCGATGCTGAACCGAAAATTTCCTTTTGTTAACAGTTGGTGAATGCGTTCAAAATCAAATAGGGACTCCATTAACTCTTGATAATCATGTACGGCGTCAATCACCTCAACTACCGTCTCTCCTAAATGTGACTCACCCAAGGTTTCTAAATCTACATCTGGTGCTTCCAGAATTTGGTAGCTATCAATGACTTTAGTGCGATCGTAGATAGCCTCTGTCACCTTTTCCGGTGCTGGGCCACCGTTGCTAATGTTATATTTCACACCAAAGTCACCATTTGGCCCGCCCGGATTATGGCTAGCAGACAAGATGATCCCACCAATGGCCTGGTACTTGCGAATAATAGTGGAAGTTGCAGGAGTAGACAAAATCCCCCGTTGACCAACTTTAATCCGCCCAATGCCATTGGCCGCAGCCATTTTCAAAATGATTTGAATGGCTTGGCGATTGTAATAACGGCCATCACCACCCAGGACTAGGGTTTGAAAGCGCAAGTCCCCTACGGAATCGAAGATGGATTGGACAAAATTTTCCAGGTAGTGGGGCTGCTGAAAAACCCTAACTGGTTTCCGCAGCCCAGAAGTACCAGGCTTTTGGTCGCTTAAGGGAGTAGTAGAGACTTTATGGATGTTCATAGATAATGTTTAAAAAAGTTTCCCCGTAAAAAGATGGCTCTAAGAGGATGTTTGAAAAGTCCAAGATAGGTATAATTCGTCATTCTGAGCGTCACAAAGTAAAAGGAAAAATCCCAATTTTTCCTTAAGACCCAGATGCGTTGCCCATTGATATGGTCATTGATATTTCTCCAGAAAAAGTTCAAACGACTTTGAGCCACCCCATCTAATATTAGGGGGAATTGACTGTGATATTGTGTCAAAAGATTTGTGTATTTACAGCTTATGCACTGTTTGATCACAGAGCGCGATAGTCAGCAATGCTGCTGCCCCAAACGCTGCTATTGTCCGAACATTGTTCCAGAGCGTTCACTGGGTAAGATATCTAGCCCATAGGTTTGCGCCCTCAGTGCTATCTGGTTTGGCGATCGCAGCTTTGCAACAAGCCATTGATGGAGTACAAGCACGTAATTACTTAACTGGGCATCGTTCTTCAGTCACAAGCGTCGTCTTCAGCCGCGATGGTATTGCTAAAGAAACCCAATGAGCTACTCCCCAAAACGGCATCGTACCATGTGAACTAGCATTACCGCCTAAACCAGATAAAGGAATCTTTCTAAAACATGTATCAAATAATACGGTTTTTTAGACAATAATCATATCCGCAGATATCTATCGCAAAACGATGGCTACGCCCGCCGTACTCCTAGCTCGAAGCAAGCTATGCGTAGCGTTTCCAAAAGTTGGCATCGCAGAACTTTTGGGTTTACTCACTTTGAGTAAAGTGTGGTAACCATTCCCCGACCTGAAGGTGCGGGGCTTTGTCCCCCTCCCAACACTACTAACAATTGCTTGTTTACTCATGTTGCTTGCGGAACTTACGGGCGCGGTTACGATTGACCAGAGGATGTACTCACCCCCACACCCCAAGACTCGATTTTCGTGGATACGCGTTATCCACTCAGTTACTAGCATAAGCCTTGGAAGCGAGTTAACTTCCTGCGTTGAGCTAATTTCACTGTTCTTTTATTTTACCAAAAAGCGTATGCCAAAGCAATTAAAATTGCTGTTCGATTTTCCTTTACGCATCTATTGCCAAGTGGTTTCCAATCGTTTCAAGGATGTTTTTATGATAAATCCAGTGATGTTCCTTTGAAGTTGCGGCTAACAATTGGGGAATAAAGCAATTTTTCATCCAGACACTGGTTACTCAAACTTTAACAGCGTTATACAGTATGGTTGGGCTATGTCTTATTATGAAGTAATAGATAGTGATTAACTTGATACATGCTTAACTAAAGTTTAGTGTTGGTAATAGTTGTGGAGGCTTGTAATGTCTGGTAGTTGGCATTTAACGTATTGGGGTGCAGTGCTAGGTATTGCAATGAGTGTCAGCGCTTTGTCTGAAAATTGTGCGATCGCTCAAATCACCCCGGATAGCACTTTACCTGTTAATACCAACGTCACACAAGACGGTAACACCTTCAACATCACTGGGGGAACACAAGCTGGCGCTAACTTGTTCCACAGCTTTCAGGAATTCTCTGTCCTGACAGGGAATAGTGCTTTCTTCGGCAATGGTACTGACATTCAGAACATTATTACCAGAGTAACAGGTAGTTCAAGGTCTAACATTGATGGGT
>JAHCSU010000427.1 GCA_023522315.1 Nostoc sp. CCCryo 231-06 | reverse complement strand
CTGAGTCGAAGATTTGTCTGTATGTTGCACTTTTGCGGTTTGGTTCCCTGATGTTGGGTTCTAGCGGTAGGTCTGTAGGGAATGTATATACATGGGCTGTGGCGATGATGCAATTGGGTGCGGCTTGAAAATAGCTATCTATCTTTAAGTTCCAAGTCTTGGGCATAGTTGATTAGAGTTGAGTTGGTCTTGAACTTGTGCAATCAGGAAATCAAAAATCTAAAATTATCTAAGCAGGACAGCTTATCCTTCACTAATTAACTGTAACAAGGCTTCCGTTGATATCTTGCCACTCATATCAGTACCTTCTAAGAGACTATCTGCCAAATCTCGCTTATGGTGATGCAATTGCACAATCTTTTCTTCAATAGTATCTTTTGCAACTAGACGATAAATCGTCACCGGACGTTGTTGCCCAATCCGATGGGCGCGGTCTGAAGCTTGGTCTTCCACAGCAGGGTTCCACCAAGGGTCTGTATGGATGACATAATCAGCCGCAGTCAGATTAAGTCCTGTGCCTCCGGCTTTGAGACTAATGAGAAAGACATCGCCTGAACCAGCTTGGAAGGCATCGACCCGTTTTTTGCGCTCTGGCACGGAAGTACTGCCATCTAGATATTGATAATTAATACCTTGCTGTTGGAGATAATCCCGGATAATGTGCAAATGGTCAACAAACTGACTAAACACTAACGCCTTATGACGATTTTCCAGCAGTTCACCCAGCACCTCACCAAAAAGTTGCAACTTGGAACTGGGTAATTCAGATGAAGGCATAACCAAGCTAGGATTACAGCAAGCGCGACGTAATTTCATAATCTCAGCCAAAACTTGCAAATGTTTCTTTCCAGCATCTGCATCACTTTCGGTAAGTTTAGATATTGCCTGACGGCGCAACGCTTCATAAAATGCCTTTTCCTCTCGACTTAACTCTACATGAAGAAGAATTTCAGTACGAGACGGCAACTCTTCTAATACCTGATTTTTTGTGCGGCGCAATAGAAATGGTTGAATCAGTTTTTTGAGTTTATTACGTGCAAGTTTATCCTGATATTTTTCAATGGGGATGGCAAAGCGTTGATTGAAGCTTTCAAAAGAACCCAATAATCCAGGATTGATAAAGCGGAACAAATTCCACAACTCACCCAAGTGATTCTCAATGGGAGTCCCAGTAGTCAGCAACTTAAAATTAGATTTTAGGTTCATGGCTGCCTGAGAACGTTTAGTGGTCATATTTTTAATCGCCTGGGCTTCATCCAGGACAATAGTTTGCCACTGCACAAGAGAGAGCATTTGAGCTACTTCTTCCTGCTGTAATAAACCATAGCTGCATACCAACATATCCAACGGTTGTAACCCATCCAATAATTTTTGGCGGTTAGCACCAGAAAATTGAATAATATTGAGGGTTGGGGCAAACTTCTGCGCTTCACTCACCCAATTCATGCACACAGAAGTTGGGGCGATAATTAGGGTTGGCCCTTCATGGGCATTTCTGAGAATGACCGCCAATGCCTGCAAGGTCTTACCGAGTCCCATTTGGTCTGCCAAACAAGCTCCTACACCCCAATGTGCCAGACGCGCCAGCCAACAAAAACCCTCCACCTGGTAGTCACGTAGTTCTGCTTGAAGCGTAGATGGCAGTTCTGGCTGGAGGTTTTTTACCTCATGGAGACGCTCTCTATGTGTTTTCCAGTGTTTATCTGCTTTTACCTTACCTACTTCATCGACAAAATCCTCTAACCCTAATGTCGCCAAGGGATGAAAACGAATACCTTTACTATTCTTTTCCGAAAACATCCGCAATTCGTCGAGGCGTTTCCGAAAAGCTTGAGTTAAAGCCAAGAATTGACCATCACCAAGGGGGATAAAACGGCTGGGGGTTTTCTCTAATAATTCTAGTAGTTGCTGCATATCTAGCACTAGGTCGTTATTCAATTTCAACTCACCAGTGGCTGCAAACCAGTCTTGCTGACGTTGAATTGATAAATTAAAGTCTTTCATGTCAGCATTGTGGCTAATACGCAGCTTTTCTCCTTCTGGCCATGCCATGACTACTTTATTTCCCAGCGCTTGCAGTTCTAGCAGCAGTTCTAAACATGACTCTGGGTCAACTATTACCCATTCACCATCTTGTTCTTCACTTTGAGCCAAGGTGGGACAGGCGGCTACAGTGTGGGCGGCAAGTTGCTTCTCAAGAGAAAGATTTCGTCTGGTTTGGAGACGTTTACCCTCAATCTCGGCAATTACAGTTTCACCACCTGTACCAGGACGGTAGTAAGGGCCACCTTGGGCAAAGGGGCGTGACAAAAGGCTGATTTTCAAGCCGGCATTGGCAGGTAAAAGATGAATATGGGGCAGAGTCTGGGCGGGTACTTCTTCTGCTCCTTCTGAGCCGCCACCAATGTCAGAATGCACAGTGACGATGCCAGAAACAGCATTAATAGCTGCCAAAACTTGCTTCTCGGCGATCGCAGGTACGTTTAATTTATTATCCTTACCTATAATCTCCGCAATGCGTCTGTGTTCGGTAGTAATTTCAATGACTTTGATGCGGGTTGGGGTTTCTTTAATATGCAGAATATTCTGTGATTCTGGTAATTGGGGAGAAAATTCCAAGGTGAGACGACCTTGTTTTTCTTTTTTAACTAGTAGTTCCGGTTCTCCCTTAACGATTTCTACACGAATATTAGGTGTATCTTCCCAAAAAACTAAGGGGTGTCCAATTAAGGCAGAGATGGCTTTTTCACCGAAGGTATAATCAACTTTGCCATAATAGCCATCACTATATGCCTCAATACAACTACATACCCTCATATCTTGGGGTGTGATGTAATCAAACTCAGATAATGCACTGTTCAGACGCTTGAGGGCAATGGGGCGACCTTTACTCCACTCGCCTTTGGCATTAACTTTCTGTTCCTTTGGTTGCAAGACACATCTGCTGGGATAGAAGGTAATAAACCATGCTAAACGCAGTTCAGATTCTGGTTTTCCTAGTGTTTGTGGTTGCTTTTGGAGGTTTGCCAGAGCATTGAGGCACATTTCCCAAGCCTCTTGGGGTCGAATTAAGTCTACAATGGAATGGAAGTTACTATCTTCTCGCAGTGCTTCTGCTTCTTTTTGATAGTTACTACTAGGTTTGAGTCTGGATAGGAGTTCTGCGGTTTCCATTGCCAACCAGTGATAACCGGAAGCGAGCGATCGCCGATATAATGGCTCTAATAAATTAGGTAAGCGTTTTTTCGCACCCTCAGCATCCATCCAGTAAAGGCATAGGGAACAAAACAATGTTTGTAAGCTATTTTCTTCTTCCACGGAAGAGATATGGGCGCTAAGTACAAATTGTTTTTGAGTAATATCACCCTGGTGTACTTGCAGCACTGTTTTCAGTCTGTCATAAATAAACCTGAGCCAATGATCTGATTGACGAGACATCAAACTGGTATACTCTTCTGCTTCTTTGAGGCGTTGTGTTGAACCATCTTTTAACAGCGCGAGGATAAAAAATAAGCCCCCCATTGTATTAAAATATATTTGGCGTTTGCCTGTCGCTTTTTTCAGCTTTTTCAGGGCATCTGTATAATAAGTAATTGCTTGCTCATTCTCCCCCCGTACAAAACTTAACCAGCCCCAAAAGACGGCGGCGTTATCTTGATATTCAAGCGATATCCGCTCCAGACTTTCTTGTGCTTCTTCGGTACAACCTCGAAGCAACATTTGTTCTGTCAAAATCAGGTGCAGATAATCTGAGCAATGTCTTCCAGTTGAAGAACATTCTTCTTCTAAGAGTGTAAAGGCATCTTCAGACGCAGACAATTTTAATGCTGAATTGAGGAGGATGCTAGATATGCTACTTTCATATAATCCTTGTGGTAAGGTACTCAACCAATCTGCATCAAATGGGTTATTGCATATCTGCTCAAAGATATTTTGTATTACTATTTTTTCTTCGCTATCACCATACTTCTCGTAATCTTCAATTTGCTTATTAATAAAATTAGGATCTTGGCGATAAAAACCTATACGGATTTCTCTGATACACTGGCGTAAACTATGGAATATCCGACGAGAATCATGGTTCCAATGAGTACGTATAGGTAGCTTTTCTTCAACTGCTATGACTTGGATTTCAAACTGTTCAGTTTTTATAGCATGACGAGTAGTAATTTCTGTGAGTAACGGGTGACATTCAGCACCTTGTCTGCTTTCTTGCACTAACAAGCCTGCTTTTAACAATTTATCAATTTTGGGACTGAGAGTTTTAGTACTCCAAGGTTTATTATTTTCATCTAAAGCGCCCGTTTTACTAAGACAGCTTACGAATGAATTTTTGTCTATCGGTGCATAAATTACCGAAAATAACTGGATAATCCTTTGTAAGGAAGGGTGTAACTCGAAATATTTCTTTTCAAGGAGTTTTGTTTGCAATTTTGTGGTGTCAGTTGCCAAATTAATCATATTATTTATTTAGTTAGGTCTTGGCGATGGGGCAAGGGAGGATCGCACGTTCAAAGTGGGAATACTCAATTTATGTAATTGAGGTTATTTCCAATGGCGGATAAACAAGAGATTAAATGTACATACTGTTTTGGCAAAAGTAAAATAGAACAACCCGAATCAATAGGTTCATCTCCCATACCACAATACAAAACTTGTAGCTTTTGTGGTGGGACTGGAAAAATTATTAATAAAAAGTCGTAGGAATATCTAGTTTACGTCATTCGGGCATAACAAACCCCTACTCTCTCGTTCTCTGTGACGGAAGAATAGGGGCTTAAGGATGCGGTCTGTGGGCAATCGGATATTATTTGCTCAGATTGGGATTGTAAGCAGGTTGTAGGTCATCGACTTATTCCCCTTTTTGAACCAACAATTTCCCAGACACCCCAGCCGTAAAACCCAACCCAATCGCTGCTACAGTGACGCTGGGTTTGATAAATAACGTCGCAATTCCGATAACTGCACCCCCTAGCTATCTAATTGGTATTTCAGGGCTTGAGACTCAAGCACAGTAAGAAGTTCCGTATGTTGATCGACCAAAGCTTGTATTGTGGTAACTGGATGACGATGAAGGCGATGTTTTTGTTGACGGGGTGCTAAAGCCATTGCTAATCTGCGACGTTGAGTGTTGTATTCTGCTACAGGCACTTCCCGAATTTGTGCCAGCAACATTTCTTCACTTTCGGCGAAGAAAAGAACTTGATATTGCCCAAAATCACGCAATTCGACAGTTGATTTCCGCCCACTAATACGCCGCTGGTGGCGACGTAAATTGCTGAACATAGCTTCCATTTTGAGATTATCTGGTGGTAAGCCAGGAATATCATAACAGTGCAATAAGTTAGTCCCGTATTTATCCCATAAACGTTGTAACTTTTTCTTCAGAGCAAACTGTGCCGGATTTTGTTGAGGGTCAGGTTGAAACTGCTCTAATAACTCTTCCATGTCGTACCGAACTTGAAGGCTGGTTAAGGAGATTTTCGCAGTTTGTGTAATATCAGTTACATTATCCGCGCTACGGTTGGAGTATTCAGGATAGCGTAAACAATCAGCAATTTGTCGCAACCACTTGTGCGCTTCTGCCAAATCCAACGCTACAGAAAGATTGTTGTTTAAAGCTTGGTCAATCCATACTGACAAGAGAGATAAATAATCTGTATCAATTTCTCGACATGGTAAACTACGTAGTATCGAACCTATCGCTTCTAGTTGCTCATAACCGCTTAAGCCACCCCAACGGAAAGGTTTGCGGCTGATACGATTGACACAATCCCGAATCGCTGCACGAATTTGAGTTTCGACTGTCATTAACTCTGCGTCTCGTGACAAATAGGGAGTTTCTGAAAAAAGGGGAGACTGTCTTGCTGCTGTTCGGAGCCTGGGTCTTGGGGTCTTTCTGAGTACTCAGAGACTTTTGGCATTCCATCTAAGTCTGCCTTTAATTGTTGTCGTAGTTTTGTGTCTAATGGCAACACAGATCCACTCAAATTACTGAGAAAGTGGGCTTGACAACGTTGATGTGGTGCAGTCGGCCAAATCGAATTCATTGCCGCAATGATTGATTTTTCACCATCTGACAATGTCGCTAGCACTTTATATGGTAACTCTTTGTATGGTTGCAGCCACTCAATTAACCGTTGTGCCTGTGCCTGCGGTAACTGAATTCCACTTACTGCTGTACCACTTAATACCTCGTACAATACGTAGAGTAAGGTTCCATGACCCTCAGGCTGTAACGCATCAATTGCCCAAATCAAACCACCGTGTTCAATTGCTGTGGCAGCTAATTTCTCCTGCGTATGTGCAATCGTTCCACCCAACAGTGCCAGAAATTGCCGATATAATTTACCTACATTACTCTCATTAATTTCAACACCACGCTGGTTTAATGAGCTTTGAATTTCTACCAATTGTTGATGCTCATGCTCATGTTCCCAACCTATAAATGCCAGCACATCTAGCCCATAAGTACTGTAAGGCAGGCTGTATTTTAACACGCCAGTCGCGTAGTAATGTTTACCAAAATGTGTGCAACTGGGATTGATACATTCTTTACTCTTACCTGCCACAAACACTGCACCATCCATTGTTTGAACGGTTTTACGCATATGTCTTGGTCTGCGTAGCTCTAATTCTGCCCCACAATGCACACATTCAATTAGGGAACATTCTAAAATTATTTGCTTGGCATTACTGAATTTTCTTTGTGGGCGATGGCGAGGCAATTTTACTATCACTAATTTGTTACTGCTGGTAGGTGCTTTCCTCAGCTTACCTGCTTTGTATACCAATTAGATAGTTAGGGGATCCACCCGTTACTCGACTAATGATATTTTGAATATTTACACCATTATTGAAAGAAGCAGTGCTACCAATAGGCACAGAAAACTCCCCAAAGCTGTGAAACAAATTACTTCCTGCTTGTGTTCCTCCAGTGATATTGAGGGTGCTGCCATCGGGTGTAACGATGGAATTATTAGGCAGAGTGCCATCAGGGGTAATCTGAGCATAAGCACAATTTGCCCCGAAAGTGATCGCACTTGCGATCGCCATTCCCAAAAAACAAGGAGTAGTCATGCCAAACATCGCATTCTCCTAAGCTTTGTAAAAGATATACTCATTTTTCAGTAAACCACGAGTAAGGGAAATCAAGTTAACACTTGCATATTTCTCAATTTTACAAGTACAGGTTTTATGCAAAGCCTGCTAATTACTTACAAAAGTTTCTAAGTTAGGTGTATTTTTTGCTCTTTAAGATAGAGATGTAGATTTTTGTAAATTTAGTAAATCGCAAAGTTTTTTTAAAAGAGCGATCGGCAATGCTTAATAACTTTAGATACAACCATTTTTATTCCTATAATAAAACAGTTAAGCTCACTAATCGCTAAAAGGTAAATTCACCAATTTTAACTCTTAAACTATACATTCTTTATTGTTAAATAATTACAACCAATTGCCCAAAAGAACATAAGGTGCCCAAAAGTATGGACGATTTTCTTTAGCTAAAATCGCAAGTTGGGCACGTTGTAGTGCTTGGGACTTAGTTACCCCGGCATCCAACTGTCGATATAGTTCACCCATAAAGTCGCTGGTAGACTCATCATCTACTGTCCACAAAGTAGCTAATGTACTACGTGCGCCTGCTCGCACCGCAACTCCAGCTAGTCCTAAAGCAGCTCGTTTATCTCCTGTGGCAGTTTTACAGGCACTAAGAACGAGTAATTCAATTATTTCTGGTCGGCTTTCACCTCTGGCTCGTAGTAAACTATCTAACTCCCTAACGTTTAGTAGGCTATCCCAGGTAAGAATATAGGTTTGTTCAATATCTGAGCTAAATTGCCCATGAGTAGCCAAGTGTACTACTGAAAAAGGAGTAGATTGAATTTGGTTTTGCAGATTAGTTTTAGTGAACTCTTGATTTAAGAGTTGTTTGCTTGATTGAACTGAAGATTGGACTTGTTTTAATTCCTGTATGACATTTGCAAGTTCTGGAAATGATTTACCTTCAATCAAACGTTCTTGCTCAACTCCAGCAATTAAAGCGTTTAACCGCACATTTTGTAAAGGTTTAGGATCAAGGAGTTGTAGCCCAGGCATCAAAGAAATAGCATACTTTTCTATCAAATATTTTTGCTGTTGTTTGTCGTATAGAATACCCATTGGGATATTCCGCAAAGAACCATCTAGCACAAACACTAGGGAAGTTATACCTTTGTTTGCAAAATCTGATTCAATAGGTTTAATTAACCAATCATATAACTGTTGTGAGAGTTGCTTAACATCAGGCTCTCGGCTAGCAACGGGCAAATCTTTCTGTAGTTGTTCTACAGCTTTTTCTAATACATCTTTAAGGACTTTAGTTGTTTTACGGTAGATTGTATCTTGTCCTGTTAACTTAGTAATAATTTCTAGTCGGTTATCTAAAATAATTGGATAGACAACAGCTGTGGATTTTTCTTTTTCAACTAATTTATCAAGGTCAACTCTTGCTAGCAAACAAGGCGAACGAAAGAAGTTATCTAATTCCGCTAACTGGAGAGATTCGATTACCTGACGAGCTTGAATGAGATTATCTGGTTTTTGACTCGTATTTTCTTGAAGTTGCAATAGTAAATCAACATACTGTCGATATACAGGTTCTATGCTCTCACGGAAAGAAAATTGTACGTCAGGATTAATTACAACTAAATCGTTACGAAGGGATTTGAGGGCATTATAAGCTCGACTATAAGCATCTGTTGCGGCTGGGATATTAGATTGCTTTTGCAGTATTCGTCCCATCTGCCAATGCCATTGATAAGCAATGTCTTGAGCATCAATAGACTCAGCTTTTAGCAAGGCTTGTTGTGTAAGACCTTTGGCATCAGATAACTGTCCGGTTTGTTCGTACAGTTCGCCAAGAGTACCAAGGGCATAAGATTCAGTTCGTTCGTCTTTTAAAGTTTTAGCTACTTTGACAGCTTGCGCTAGCATTTTAGCAACATCTTTTAGCTCAACTGAGTTTTGTATCATTTTGCTCAGACTTTGGGCAAAGTTAATTCGATAATTAACAGCCGTCCGACTTGGAGGCAAATTGTCTATCTGAGACTGAATTTGCGGCAATAAAGCTTTTGCTGTACTAACTTCCTCTTGCTCTATTAATAATCTTAATAAATTCAGTTGAGCCTGGAGGCGCACAGTGGGTGTAGCAGATGCAATCTCTACCGCTTGTTGATAATATTGAATTGCTGTTTTAGCGTAATCCTTGGCGCTGATTGAGTTACCCAAACTAAGTTGAGCGGATGTTTGAGCGCGGGCTGTATTACCTAAACTAAGTAAAGCATTACTTTGAGCGATCGCGTACCCGCCCGCCGTAGGCATCGCACCTCCTGCCCGTTTAGCCACAGAATAACTTTCTTCTAGAATTTTGTGCGAATCGTTTAAATAACCCAAACTTCGCAAAACATTCCCTAAGCTATACAATCCTGTGGCTTTTACAGAAGAATCTGGTTGTTTTTGCAGATTTTCTCGTACTAAGGTTAAGGTTTTATCTGCTTGGAGATAATTTCCCATAGCTTGCATTGCTTGGGCTTGATTGATGCGATTGCGAATCAGTGCTGATATATTATCATCTAAGTGTTGATAAATTTTAGCTGCTGATTGCCAAGTGTTCAGAGCTATTTCAGTTTGTCCCTGCGCTAACTCTAGCCCACCTTGAACATCTAAAGCTTGGGCAAAAATTTGGGATTGCTCTTGTGAAGAATTTGAATCTTTGAAAGTTTGTAATATTTTAATAGTTTGTGAAATGGCTTCATTCGCCTGTTGCCATTGTCCTAACTGCTGATACGCTAAGGAAAGGTTAGTCAAAGCTATAGCTTCGTTCAATACATCATTAGTAGTTTGAAATTCATCTGCTGCTTTTTTTAAAAGTTGTACTGCTTCTATAAACTGTCCCCCTTCATAAAGTGCTTGGCTTTGCTGCACTAAACTGAAAATCTGGGTTTGATTAACAGCAGGTTTTGTTGCTACAACAGGAGACGATAGGATTTTAGATGTTGCAAAAGCTGTTGTTAAAAAAATAGGATAATTATCAAAAACTGACAAAAGTATGCAAAGAAACGCAGTCAACAATGATAAGAATAAATGCTTTAAAATTTTCATATAAAATTACAAACTTCAATTTTTATTTTGGATCTGTTCTTGATAATTAGCTATTATAAAAACCTTGTAATCCACTGGGCAGCTTTGTGCGATATTTTAGCTACAACACGGTAATATTTACTAAAAGTCGGGTATTATCCGTGCAAGGCACTGACTACTTTGTGTAATATTTAAATTAAAATGGGTTATATTGTACAAAAAAATACAATCCGTTTTCTTGCCATGTATTACTTTGAGTATCAACAGAAACTAAAGGAATACCCCACTCAATACCAGCAGTAAAGTTATTGCCCTGTGACCAACGCAAACCTAAACCAACAGAAGCTAGGGTGTTAGTGTTAGTATTATTTTCATCTATACTCGACGAATTATTCCAAGCAGTGCCAACGTCACCAAAGGTCGTAACTTGCATAACTCCATCCCACTGTGGTACACGCATAATTGGTAGCCGTAACTCAACAGAAGCAAGAGCGCCATTATCTGCTAACAGGAAATCTTGGCGATACCCTCGTACACTATTTATACCACCTAGACCAAATTGTTCTGAAGCTAAAAGCGTTGTAGAAGCTAGTTGTACATCGCCACGAATTAACAACAAAGTATCAGGAGCTAACAGGCGTACCCATTGTGCTTGTCCTCGCCAACCGAAAAAGCGGCTATCAGGTTCGTTCTCATTGATTGTCGCATTAAATGCACTAATTCCCAGACTAAATTCAGAACGAGCGGCAATTACTTCTTGGCTATTACGACTCGTCCATTCTTGAAAAAATCGCAAAGCAGATACACGAGTATTTCCGTCTGCATCAGCTCCTGGTGAAAGTAGAGAAAGGGGAGCATCCTGCTGTTCAAACACAGAAGAAGAAATATCACTGTCTCTACGAGAAGCGGTTATCCCAAGGGCGAATTCTTGGCTTGGAGTTTGGACTAGCGGCTGACGAAATGTGAGTTCGTAATTTTGGGAAGCTGATTCAATATCTAGTGCATTAAAAGGACGTTCAATAATATCAGCTGATGTAGTGCCATAGCTAAAGGTGAGAGTACCATTACGAGGATTGAGGGGTAAAGTATAGCTAGCATCTATGGTATTGCTGCCGTCAGTATTGCTGTATGCCAACGATATACTATCTCCAAATCCGAGTAAATTAGCTTCGTTTATTTGCAATTGGCGTCGGAAGCTACCAACACTGGGGGAGCGGCCATTGTTAAACAGTGTTTGCACATTGAATGTATCTGCCTCAGTTACCTTGATAGCTAGCAAATTAGAGCCGGGGCGTGAGCCAGCAGATAATTCAGCGGACAAGTTTTGAATTAAAGGATTGAGTTGCAATAATTGCAGGGATTCTAGTAGGCGTTTTTGATTTAAAGGAGTGGATGCCCCTAAAGCTATACGGCTACGGATATAATTTGGGTTGAGTCGCCTAGTTCCAGTTATCTGGATATCCTCTAATTTACCTTCAATTACTTGGATTTGAACAACGCCATCAGTAAGAGTTTGTTCAGTAATATAAGCTCCAGAAGTGACGTACCCCTGTTGAATATAAAGTTCAGTAATTTTAGAGCGAATTTCTAATAAGTCTGTAAATGTAATTGGTCGATTTGTAAAACACTCAGTTTTCTGCCTCAACCTGTATGTCAGGTTTTTTTGACTGCATTCTAGTATTTGATTAAATTTTTCTTGGCTGAATACTGTACTGCCAATAACTTCAAATTGTTTAACAGTAAAGATTTGTGATGTTTCGGGGAGTGGTTCATCTAGTGTGGGAACTGGTTGTTCAGGTTGGAATAGTTCGGATGGAGGGGGTAGTTGCGGTGGTGGAGAGGGTGTTGGTGGTGTTCTGGGTGAAGGTGGTTGGACATCCTGCGGCGGCGGGAGTTGTGGGAGCGAGGGAGAATTGTTTTGGAGTAGTTGTACGCGATTGACTGTCTGCGCCTTACCGGGTGTAGTTGCCAGGCTACTAAGTAATATAAGCAAGCAGGATGCTGCAAAAGTTGGAGTAATTTTAGCTACCATGACATTGAATTGGGTTCTGTCTGGAAGTCTGAGGAGTAGCGGTGGATGAATTAGCACTGAGGACTATTTGTCCTTTGGCATTTAGTATTGCACCTGTGGCTTCAACAATGCGTTTGGGAGTGGAGGTTGTTGGTTTATTAGTAACAGGTGGTAGGGAACGGTTGTTATTGGGGGGTTTAAAAGACACCCAATCTATTTGGGTTGCATCAGGAGTGAGAATGTCTTTGGGATTGGCTGGTAAACCGCCGCGTCCGGTGATCACAAATCGGTTTTGGGCGTAACCTGGACTATAACAGCCTTGGGCTAGTTGGGTGTCAACTGGTACTGTTGGCAACTCAACCAAGCCACTGTTGGGGTCGATACCAGGTGTATTAAGTTCTACAGTGCCTTGTGTACCAAATTCTGAACTAGCAGTGATGTCACTTAAGTCAGTTGGACTTTCACGAAACTGAATACCATAAATGCCAAAGGCTTTAATATCAACTCTCCCACCTGTGCCTGTAAAAGCATTAGCAGTGATGTCACTATTTTCACCAGGCACAGCAACAATGAAGCCCGACGGGACATCAATATTAATATTGCCACCATTACCACCAGCTTCTGCTGTGCCTGCGGTGGTGGAAATTTGAGCGCCACGACGCAGAAGCAGTAAATCAGTTTCTAAGTTGATGTCGCCACCGTTACCTGATTCAGATTGGGCGTTGAGTGTGCCACCGTTGTCTAAGGTAACTCTAGGTGAGGTGACGATAATATCTCCAGCAGTACCCGTCGGACTTTGGGAGTTCACGAACAAGCCACTGCTAATGTCAGAACTCTTGCCAGAAATGGTAAAAAAATCAGCAGCATTAACTTTAATTGTGCCTGCATTCCCTTGTCCAAATGTTGAGGCATTAAGTAGAGCGCCATCACTTAGAGAGAAGGAACCAGAATCGATAGTAATGTTACCCCCATTGCCAACTGTCCCCGTTTCCACCAAGCTACGAATCTGACTGGGAAAACCGTTTTTCTCCCCAGCAATATTAACTGACCCAGTAACATTAACATTGACATTCCCCGCATCGCCCTGTCCTGCTGGCGCTGTTGCAGATGCACCACGAGTAGAGGTTAGCAGTTGACCGCTATCAATTAGTGATAATGTTGCAGCATTGATATCGACATTGCCTCCCTTACCTACACCTCCCGCTTCTACCGTGCTGAAGATACTAGCATTATCTGCAAGAGAAACAGCATTTTTTGCACCCACTGTCACATTCCCCGCATTCCCTTGTCCAAATGTTGACGCAACAAGTTGAGCGCCATCTCGTAATGAGAAAGAACCAGAATCGATAGTAATGTTACCCGCATTACCAACTGTTCCCGTTTGCACCAGGCTGAAAATCCCACTGACAAAACCGTTTTTCTCCCCACCAATCTCAACAATACCTGTAACATTAACATTGACATTCCCCGCATCCCCCCGTCCTGCTGGCTCGGTAGCAGATGCACCACGAGTAGCGGTTAACAGTTGAGCGCCATCTTTGAGTGATAGTGTTGCAGCATTGATGTCGATATTACCTCCTTTACCTACACCTCCCGCTCCTACCGTGCTGCGGATATTAGCATTATCTGCAAGAGAAACAGCATTTTTTGCACCCACTGTCACATTCCCCGCATTCCCTTGTCCAGAAGTTGAGGCAACAAGTTGAGCGCGATCGCGTAATGATAATGAACCAGAATCGATAGTAATGTTACCCCCATTGCCAACAGTCCCAGTTTCCACACTGCTGAAAATCTCACTGGCAAAACCGTTTTTCTCTCCAGCAATGTCAACAGCGCCAGTAACATTAACATTGACATTCCCCGCATCCCCCTGTCCTGCTGGCTGGGTATCAGATGCACGACGAGTAACAGTTTGCAATGTAGCGCCATCAATTAGTGATAGTGTTGCAGCATTGATATCGATATTGCCTCCCTTACCTATACCCCCTGGTTCCACCGTGCTGAGGATGGCAGCATCTGCAAGGGAAACAGCATCTAGTGTGCGTACTGTCACATTCCCCGCATTCCCTTGTCCAAATGTTGAAGCAGAAAGTACAGCGCCATTGCGTAACGAGAATGAACCAGAATCGATAGTAATATTACCCCCATTGCCAACTGTTCCCGGTTGCACCCGGCTGCGAATCCCACTTTGAAAACCATTTTTCTCCCCAGCAATATCAACAGTGCCAGTAACATCTATATTGACATTCCCTGCATCCCCCCGTCCTGCTGGCTGGGTAGCAGATGCACCACGAGTAATAGTTAGCAATTGAGCGCTATCAATTAGTGATAATGTTGCAGCATTGATGTCGATATTACCTCCCTTACCTATACCCCCTGGTTCCACCGTGCTGAGGATGGCAGCATCTGCAAGGGAAACAGCATCTAGTGTGCGTACTGTCACATTCCCCGTATTCCCAAGTCCAGAAGTTGAGGCCGTAAGTAGAGCGCCATCTTGTAACGAGAAAGAACCAGAATCGATAGTAATATTACCCCCATTACCTTGTGACCCTAAGCGCACAAGATTACGAACTATGCTCCCACCAGCAACGTTGATTTCCCCGGTAGCATTGAGCGTAATATCTCCTGCAACAGTTTCAGATGTCCCCAAACCTTGCCCAATACCACCATTTAAAATACTTGCTCCCAATATGTCTAGATTCCTGGCATTGACTGCAATATTACCGCCACCAGCACCAGTTACAAATACACCTGCTTGATTGGTAAGGGATACCGAAGTTCGCGCAACACTTTCAGGAAATCTCAAGCTGAGATTATCGCCACTCACACCCAGTGCTACACTACCAGGTTCCGCCAATCCTCCTAACTCAACTCGTCCACCATTAGCATTTAATCGTCCCCCATCCATGTTGATATTACCACCCACCAGCAGTAAACTTTTACCATCTGGTACTCGTAAACCTAATGCCTCAAAACCTGCTGGATCTGTTCCTGTGGGTGCTATTGAGTCATTTTGAATTGGCGCAGCAGCAATTTGATTGAAGAAAAAAGCCGAAGGATTTACTGTTAGGAGTTCAGGAGTATTTGGATTTGAAGCACTAAAAAAACCGCGTTCGCCAAATCCAATCGCATTAGCTGTAGTGCCTACAAAAGAACCACCAATATCCAGCCTCGCACCTTGTCCAAAAACAATACCATTGGGATTTATTAAAAACAGGTTAGCTGTACCATTAGCTTTAATTAATCCATCAATATTAGAAACCGACCCACCTGTTACTCGGCTAATAATATTCCCAATATCAATAGCATTATTAAAAGAAGCAGTGCCACCAATAGGCACAGAAAATTCGCCAAAGCTGTGAAACAAATTACTTCCTGCTTGTGTTCCTCCAGTAATATTAAAAGTATTCCCATCCCTTGTAATACTGGAATTATTAGGCAAAGTGCCATCTGGAGCAATTTGAGCGAAAACATGCTCTTGCGAAGAAGCAATCAAAAGGCTGCCCATCGCCAAACTACAATACCAACATCGCCAATCTTGAGTTATCCCTAACATTGTACCCACCCGATTACTCGTCTGATTTTGTCAGTTTTCTAAGTTGTAATGCTGTACAATTGGCTCTTTAGCAATATCTTGTAAGCCAATGGCATTTAATAGGTCAATCCAATCTTTATTAATAGTTGCATCCTGCGGATTAGCGCGGCGCAGTTGACCTAAATTAGTTAGGGTATCGTACCAAATATTATTAGCGCTATAAGCAATGTACTCCCTTGGCTTTGCTGTCTTTAATTGACTATCAAGAGCCTGAGTCAGCGCCTGCCTTTGCACAAACCCATCTACATAAAAATTGTCAGATGTTTTTCCCACATCACCACAATAAATATGAAAGTACCAGTGATATTTTTTATTTGCTTTTAAGGAGTATTGCGGTTGTGGTGGAGTAATGCTAATAATACCACGTTTTCCAGACAGAGTAAGAGGTGTTCGATAGACATTCGGTACATCTTGACCATCCTGCACCTGTAACACAAATTCTGCGGAACGGGCGGTCTCTGGTAGTTCAGGAACATAAAACCAAAAAGTTGGATTTTCTGCAACTGTTGATGCCAAAACTGATTTTCCTCCATTACCAGGTACTAAAGCAGTAAGACTCACCAGGGACTTAGGACACTCAGGATTACGCCCAGCCCCTGCTCTGCGCCGACCAGTAGGTGCGCCGTTTCTGGGCAATTTCGGTTGCTGAAAAGATTGGAAATGCGAGTTTTTTACAGGGTTTTGAATTGAATTAGTCAGCTGTGCCTGCACTGATTGTAAATGACTTATTGCACTAATAATTAGCAAAGAAATTGTGCAAGTCCCTTGAATTATTTGAATTAGTAATTTTTTTCTAATCATGATTAAAATTTAATTTTCTTCTTTTATCAAGATGAGAACGTCTAAACCATGAAATTACAATTACTTGGGTAGTTAACACTGCTAATACTGGGGGGATAAGTGGCACCCATCCAGCCAGTATAAAAATGCCAAAACATAAGCCAAATAGCGTTAAAAGTATTGCTATCACCGCTAGTCCCAGGTGCAGAGGTTTGGAATAATACCACGCTATAATACCTCCTAATAATGACCATACCCATACCCAAAGTGTCTCCATCCATCCAGTCCACCACCACAACAAAGGTCTGCGGTCTAAAACTGCACTTAGGATTTGACTTAGCATCTGTGCCTGTACAAACACCCCTGGTACTTGCTTTTGCTTCTGCTTTGCACTAGAACTAAATGGTGTCTTCCAATAATCGTTGGTATTGGTAGGGGCAGAAAGACCAATAAGAATAACACGGTCTCTAAGTGATTGAATTGATTCTAGGGGTATCTTTTCATCTAACACATCTCTCAAACTAACTTGCTCGGCAATTTTTTCAACAGAAGGGAGAGAACTATAATTTAACAATATTTGATAACCAGATGCATCAACTTTTTGATAACCGCTAGTGTGTTCGTTTAATTGCTTAAACACAACATTATCAATTTGTAAATAACCTGATTCTGTAACGCTTGATGTTTTACCTTCTTTATCTAAATAATCAAGTGCTAGTTGGAGATTAAAAGCATATTCTGTGGTACATAGAGATGTTGGAGGAGGAGTCAAATATAAAAGCTGGCGACGAGCAATAACTTCATCATCTGCAACAAAATCACTAAAACTTAACCGTTCTTTAGGAACTCCATCAGGTGACGGAATCCCATCACTATCACCATCATCATCAGTTGTAGCAACTTTGCACACAAAAAATAGACGATTATCCTGGCTAAAACGAGTGGCTAAATTTGGATATTTGGGATCTACAGTCCCATCACGGTAAATATCTAAACCGATAGTTCGCGGTTGGTACTTATTTAATTTATCTAATAATTGAGCAAGGGCTTGGTCAGATAACGACCATCGCATTTGCATTCCTTTATTGATTTGGTACTGAATATCTGCTTCATCAATAGTAATAATTAAAATCCGTTCATCAGGTTTTTCAGTCACGAGATGCGATCGCAACTGCATAAAATGGTCAAACGCTTGTAATTCCGATGTTTGCAGATAACCCCAATACCGTACCCCCATGACTAAACTTGTTACCAGTAAGCTTGCCAGCAATATGGTCAAAACACTCTTGGTAGTGATCATCTTTCGGTGTAACTGCCAAGTCATTGGCGCTTCCAAAGGATTTTGACAAATTACTGGTAACCAAGTTGCACAAGGATATTCATCTTCTATTCCTTCGAGCCTTTTTCTCGCCTCGCGCAGCGCAGAATATAAAGGTCGTCCGCTAGAAAATTCTGTTAAAAAATGTTTTAAAAATTCCTGTGCTACCAAGTCTGGGACTGGTTCGCGCATGACAATGACTTGGGGAATGTGTAAATCTTCTAATGCTTCTGCTAACCCTAATCCATCACAGGAATTGAAAATTGCCAAACGCAATCCACTCTCAATTGCTTTTGTGAGTCCGTGTTTTAATCTATCTAGAGTAATTGTCGTAGTTTGATTAATTTGCAGAACTCCTTTTTCTTGACTATAACTATGTCCTGCAAAAAATAAAATATTCCAACCTTGCTCCCAAAGTTCATTACTTAATTCCTTTCGTTGTGGTTCTAGGAGAAACTTTATTTTAGCTTGGTTTGATAATTTTTCTAAAAATCGTTTATCCTGACTAATATCAATCCCTTTACTATTGCCAAAAATCGCTAATATTCTAACTTTTTTTTCTTTAATATATATTTGATTTTGTCGTTGTGGCTCTAAGGAACTGAGCGCTACTTCGGCATTTGGATAATCTTCAAATAAATTCCATAAATGCCAAGGGAGCCGCCGCAATAATTTATCACTAGTTGCAATCATAAAACGAATTTCTTCATTTGGATTTAATTGCGTGCGTAATTTTTGCTCTATTTTGCGAAATTGCTCCGAGTTGAGCCAAATATTAATTCTAAATGATAATTCCTCACATAAATCGTTAAATTCAACTTCCGAAAAATTTGTGACATCAGTCTGTTCGATTTCTAGGCGTACAGACCAACCATAATAGCGGTAGAGAGCCGAGTATAATATTTGCCAATTTCGATAAAGTTGGGGAATTTCTGGTGCTGCTGGTAAACTACCACGAAATTCCATCGCCCGATGATCATTTGTCAACCCAAGTTGAACTGTGACATCGGGGAAGCCTTTGTAGAGGTCTCCCTTACCCAAATTTAAAACAACTAACTTACTCATTGCACTCCGACAAAAAAATGTCAGATGACAAAAGCCTCTTTGATTGTGAAATCACCATTAGACACTTGTATACTAAACTCTTCTCCAGAATACCCTTTAAATCGTTTTAATTGAATAAAATTATCATTACTTCGTGATACAACTTCTTGGATATTTTCTCCCGATTCGGATAGTAAATTCATTCTCAGGTTAGATTGCAAATAAGTTTGTCCGTTTACTGGATG
The DNA here is from genome assembly GCA_023522315.1 of Nostoc sp. CCCryo 231-06. GTDB lineage: Bacteria > Cyanobacteriota > Cyanobacteriia > Cyanobacteriales > Nostocaceae > Nostoc. Next base: position 38,739 of record JAHCSU010000427.1, on the reverse strand, counting down.
TAATTGTACTAGTATTTCTACTTTATCTTCAGAATAAGGTGCAATAGCTATTAGCAGCACTACAGATTGATTTCCAACTTGTAATCCCAAATCTATTATTTTTGCTCGTGCTACATTGCCTTCACGCTTTGATGAAATACTTCTTAAAGCAAACTTTTTATCATTTACACTGCTGAAAACTTCTTCTAGAGCCATCCAACTATTTTCAAACAGATTCTCGAACCATTGATTTAAGCTAACTCGTTTTTTGAGTACTTCACATTGTTTAATTTGATGTAAATGCGAGAGTAAATTTTCAAGCGATTCCAAATCACTTAAAAATATCTCACCATTATTAGTTGCTCTTCTGGCAAATCCTAGTATTGTAGCTGTCTTGAAAAATTCGTCCAATTGCACAGCTATATAGCCAATCCTATTTTCAGAAACTTCTGAGGGGATGAAAACCGTTTGTGAGGAAGCTAAAACTGGACGACACTCTAATTTCCCTAAATCTTTGACTTGTAGATCCGCAACATCCATCAAGCCTTGCATTAGGGGATTGTAGCTGAGACTAGCCTCCCACTCAGTCTCCCAACCTATGCAATGCAAATAAAACTTTACTACTGTCACTGCAAGAGTATTAGCATATACCTGTTGCCTTTTCTCAGGATTGCTATGTTTCCGAGAAAATTTTTCTGCTTGAGTGCGACATTCTAAGCCCAATGGTATGGTAAAAGTTAAAGATTCTGATACGCTCTGCATGATTTATTACTCTTTAATTTAAACTGCAAAATCCTGACAGTAAGTTTTAATTTTATTTGCAAATTTATTTAAACATCGATAATAAAAACAACTAACTGTGGAGATTTTTATATTGTATTCTGCGGCTATTTCCTTCCATGATTCGCCTAAAATTCGTTTTTGAGCCAGAACTTGAAAGTTTACTTGTGGATATTCTTTTAGGTGTTCTTTTTTGAAAATATCCTCTGGGTCTAATTTTATACATTCAATCAAAATTTCTGCAATGTCTTGTGCTTCTTCAGGAATAGCTAGATTATCTAGGTGAGCATCCGTGATGTGTGTAACGTTGTCTTGACCAAAAAATTTCCGAACTGCATCTTTGAAAAATCGCTGCTGCAAAAGAAAATTGACCCATACCATCACTGAACCGCGCTCTGGATTATATTTATCAAGATTTTGACAAACATATAGTAAAAGCTCTTGTACCGCTTCATTATAAATTTCTTCATAAATATCTACTGAAAATTGGCTCCTTTGCGGATGGCAAAGCCGACCTGATTGCACAACCGTATTAACTAGCTTTGTCAGGGCCAGTTGCCGTGGTTGAGCCATGTGCGGGTATTGCTGCGCTGTTGAAGCGAGTTGTTGAAGCAAAACATCTATTTCATCAAACGAGGTTTGATTCATTTAGCACTCCAAAAGTTTGCTTTCCCTCTCTATTTATTTCTGGCAACAGAGGGCGAATTTTACGCAAAAGAGCTTTTATTGTTACAAAAGTTTGCATTTGGCTAGTTTGAAGTTTTGTAACAAAATCCAAATTTCGCATAAAAGCCCACCTAAAAAAGCTGATAGATAAATAGAAGTACTTCAATACTTGTCTACTACTTCATTAACTACTTTGCTCATTTTTCCAAGTAATAGAAATTAAATATTAGGAAAACAATGACAAAGATTTTGATTATTGATACGCTTTTTCTTAGTTAATTAAGTGGAAAGTTGAGAGAAAAACATGAAAAAAAACAAGCATTTTGACACTATTATTCTTGGAGCAGGAATTGCCGGAACAACCTTGGCTAGTATTTTAGCTAAAAATGGTTTTAGCGTATTGCTACTCGAAAAAGGTACTCATCCTCGGTTTGCAATTGGTGAAGCCATGTTGCCTGAAAGTGCATTGTGGATGTGGATTGTTGCAGAACGTTTTGGTATACCAGAACTTAAGAATTTAACTCAAGTTGAAACAATTCAGCAATACGTATCATCCGGTTGCGGCGTAAAACGTTTACTTGGGTTTGTTTACCATAAAGAAGGCGAGAAACAAAATCCAGATGAAGCACATCAACTGATTTCGCCATCTTCCTCTTTGATATCTGAGAGCCACCTCTTCCGCCCAGATGTTGACCATTACATGTTGAAAGTAGCCATCAATTATGGCGTTGAATATCATGACTTAACTGAAGTAGAGGACATTGATTTTCAAGAAGATGGCGTACAAGTACGTATCAAAGATGGAGAAGAATATTATGCTCGCTTTTTAGTCGATGGCTCCGGTTTCCGTTCTCTAGTTGCTGAAAAATTCAATCTCCGCGAAAAACCAACTCGTTTAAGAACCAACACTCGCGGTATCTTTACCCATGTAGCTAATTTACCAGCCTATGATGATTGTATACCACAAGAAGACTTGCCAGGACAAAGTTGTAAATGGCAAGAAGGAACATTACATCATGTCTTTGATGGGGGCTGGATATGGGTCATTCCCTTTGACAATCACAGTCTTTCGGAAAGCTCTCTGTGCAGTGTTGGGTTAATGCTCAATGGATACAAGTATCCGAAAAAAGACATAGACCCAGAACAAGAATTCTACAGTATTATCGAACAGTTTCCAAGCATTGCTAAACATCTTAAAGACCTGAAACCAGTACGTAAATGGGTCAGTACTGATAGGATTCAATACTCATCTACACATGCAGTAGGACATCGTTACGCTCTGTTGAGTCATTCTTATGGTTTTATTGATCCTTTATACTCAAGAGGTTTTATCAGCACCTTTGAAACTGTTCATTCTCTAGCAGGTCGATTATTAGAGGCGTTGAAAGATGATGACTTCACCGTTGAGCGCTTTACCCATGTAGAAAAATTGCTAGCAACAAAAATTGACCACAACGACCAGATACTCTATAACACTTTCCGTTCAATGTCGCACTTTCCACTATGGAATGCAATGACTCAACTCTGGTTAGCTTATCTAATTCTCAGTGATGTCTATTTGTTCCGTAGTTGCTTAAAATCTATAGCTAGTAGTAGTTCATCACCTTTTATAGAGCTTGATCAAGAAGAGCCTTATCCTATGGCTAAAGCTCCCTTTGCTGAGACTTTCCAAACTGTTTTGGATAGTTACGAAGTGTTATTAGATAAGGTTGATGCAGGAGAAATACCTGTAGAAGAAGCTGCTAATCAGATGCTCTCTCTTCTCAAGCAATCCGAGTTGTTACCTCAATCCATTTATCCTTGGGGAGATTCTACAGCACGACATCTTGATTTAGTTGCTCACTCAGAGCTGTTAAAACCAGTAATCTTCTCAAAAAAAGATGATGCTGCAATGACTGCTTTACTGGAAAAGTTGTTTAAGTTTCAACAACCCCAACTTGCATATATAGATTAGAAAAGTACTTGAATCAAGTTCAGCGTCAATAGAAACGGTAGATATCAGTTGAAAATAGGCAAGAAGACGGTTTATTCAAGCCAAAAACAGAACCCAAAAATCTTCAACACTTTTTTCTTGCTGATCTGTCCGGTGAGGTTACAGTTGAGCCTTCAGCAGTACCTACTGCTAACACCCTTGAGTCTGCTGCTTCAACCCGTTAAGGGGGAAAATTAAATAACTTGAACAATCCTCAAGCAGATCAAAGGGCTGTGTCTCTCACAGATTCGCCGTTTGATACACAGATAACTTAAAAAGATTGTCCAAGTTATTCCGTCCTTTTAAGCAGGGAACAGAGAATAGGGGAGGGTAAAACCCATTTGCAAAATGTCTAATTTTTTTCAAATTTTGTCCAATCAATTTAGGAGATAGTTATGGCATTGTCATTAGAGTTTTCCACACAGACTAAAAAGATTCCTCCTGGCCCACGCGGGTTACCACTTGTTGGGAGTTTGCCCTTACTAGGTAAACAGCTACATATTACTTTAAATCAACTATCCAAACAGTATGGTAGCGTCTTCCAGATTCGTGCAGGTAAACGAACCGTAGTTGCACTCAACGGTTTTGAAGCTATCAAAGAAGCCTTGGTAAAGCAGCAGGAAGCTTTTAACTCTAGAGCAGATTTTGACCTCTTTCAGGAACCAGCTGAAGGTGGATTACTTGAGACAAAAAATGGGGAGCCATGGAGAAAACACCGTGAAATTGCCAGTCAAGCTATGCATACCTTTGTAGTAAGCAAATCAGCCCTCATCCAAAATCATGTTATGGAGGAAGCAGCCGACCTTGCCAACATCTTTTTAAACTATGGATGTCGACCTTTCGACCCGGATTTATATATGCCCCTGGCTACTTTAGGTATTATGCACAGGGTAATGTTTGGCTCAAAATGTAATCCTGAAAATCCTGAGTTTGCTGCAACTGCCCATATTCTAAAGCGTTTTCCTCACGCTACCCTGAATAGAGTAAAGCTTGAGTTCATGCCAAAAATTGTTTTGCCATTTTTTGTACTCTCTCATTTAAAGTCATTCTCAGATTTTTACAAGGTTATTGCTACAGTACACAAGTATGTTGCAAAGAACGTAGAACAACATCAAGACTCTTTCGACTCAGAAAATATAAGGGACATGGCCGATGCCTTGTTGAAAGCTACGAACGAACTAACTAACTCAGATCGGGAAAACCTTGGGTTGAGTGAAAATGATATTGTTAGAGGGACATTAGTACAATTCACTGGAGCAGGGACAGAGCCTGCTTGTCTGCAATTAATCTGGGCTTTGCTTTATATGATTGCTTATCCAGATATTCAGTCTAAAATACAGCAAGAGCTGGATGAAGTAGTTGGTAGAGAACAACAGCCGTGCTTGGCTCATCGTGCCCAGTTACCATTTACAGAAGCTTGTATCAATGAAATCTACCGCCACTCTTCTGCTGGTCCCATTCCTCTTACCTACGCTACTATCACAGACACCATTCTGGGGGGTTACTTTATTGCAGAAAATACCCCCTTATTTATCAATTACTACAGCTTGACCCGTGATGAGCGTTATTGGGAAGATCCTGAAAAATTTAACCCTTATCGATTTCTGGATGAAAACGGCAAACTTAAAAAAGACCTTCTCGATAAGTTCTATCCTTTTGGAATTGGAGCACGCAGGTGTTTAGGGGAATATCTAGGACGTCTTGAAATCTTTATATTCTTCACAAATTTGTTGCATAAGTGCAAATTTGAAAAGGTACCTAAAGAAAGGTTAACTTTTGAACCCAAATCAGGAATCTTTATCCGTCCACAGAAATACAAAGTTATAGTCAAACCTCGATTTTAGATTGGGTGCATCCTACTTTTGGAAGAATCAGACAATGACAAATTTTTCTCGTGTTCGCTGTACTGTTGCAACATGAACTCTAACTCTATCAGCGATCGCTGAGTCTGTTTCATCAACAGCCGCCATCAAAAGAATATTTGCACGGGTTATAGTTCTTGCCTTGTGCCTACCTTTCTTTATTATTGATTGCAGTTGAGCAACTTCATCTTCACTCAAGTGAACGATGTACTTTTTTGCCATATTATTCCCTGTTTTTGGCTATTTTAGCAATTACAGGTATTACTTAGCAAAGTTTGCTTGGCAGACTACTAGAGAAGTCTTTGCATAATTTTATCTGTTTTTGTCCCTCCTATATTGGAGGGACTACAGAGAGATAAAATAATATGCAATGTGTTTTGAAGAACTGAGATAACAGCAATATAAATCCAAGAGATTATTATGCTATTGAAATCACCGTCTTCTACCGCAACAATAAATACTCCACTTCCAGGCCCGCGTGGTTTACCCATCATTGGGAACTTGCCAATTATGGGTAAATACCCATATCAAACATTCACTACCCTAGCAAAACAGTACGGCAATGTCTTTCAAATACGTATTTTTTCTCGAACTATTGTTGTACTCAATGGACTAGAGACAATTAAAGAAGCCTTACTAAAACAACAAGGGGATTTTGCTGGTAGACCAAACTTTTACACTCTCAAAAATGCAGTTAGAGGTAGGGCTATTGGTGGTAGGGATTATGGTTTGCTATGGAAAAGGCATCGGGAAATTACTACTAATGCTCTGCATAAATTCGTTACCAGTAAAATAAGCTCCATTGAACAGCAAGTGATGGAGGAAGCAGCCGAATTAGTAAATATTCTCCTGAGCTATCAAGGTCAACCTTTTGATCCGGAGATAGAGGTAAATCTGTCTGTTGCAAATGTTATGCTCCAGATTTTGTTCGGAGAAAAATCTAGCCGTGACGATCAAGATTTTATTGCCTTTGTCAAATTAGCTGAGGATTTTCCGCAAAATACGGCAGGGACTTTATTAGCTGATTTTGTACCACAGACCCGTATATTTTTTGAAAATTTTGGACAAGGATTATCGAAGTGGCATAACGCGCTGAATACGCTGGAAAGACTAGTCTTAAAGAAGTTAAAAGAGTATCGGGACTCATACGATCCCGAAAACCTGAGAGGTATGGTAGATGCGCTAATTAAAGCCACTAATGAGTTAAACGAGTTCGATAAGCAAACCTTGGGACTTACCGAAAAGGTGATTGTGGAAGGAACACCGCAAGAAATGATGGGTACAGGATTACTGCCCATTGCGCCGCTAATTCGTTGGGCGATGTTATATATGATTGCTGACCCAGATATTCAGACAAAAGTCCACCAAGAACTAGATACAGTCGTGGGTAGAGAGCGACAAGTATGCATGGCCGATCGCAAAAAATTGCCGTTTACAGAAGCTTGCATTCATGAGATGCTACGACATGCTCATTCCTTTCCTCTGGCTCTCCCAAGCGCTACTACAATTGATACCACTATCAATGGTCACTTCATTCCCAAAGATACGCCTGTGTTCGTTAATCTTTATAGCTTGACCCGTGATGAACGTTTTTGGCATGAGCCGGAAAAATTCAACCCATATCGATTTCTCACTGACACAGGAGAAGTTAGAGAAGATTTGCTAGATAAATATTACCCGTTTGGAATTGGAAAACGTCGCTGTTTCGGAGAGTATTTAGGACGGCTTGAGCTATTCACTTTCATTGCTAGTCTAATGCAGAAATGCACCTTTGAAAACGTTCCAGGAGAAAAATTGAATTTTGAAGGTACAGCAGGAGCTATTTTAATGCCGGAGGGTTTTCAAGTTATCATCAAGCCGCGATTCTAGACTTGAGTTCAACAAACTAAGTCTGATTTAAAGGTTGTAGGTAATAAATATAACAAATACGCGATATTCCTCAACCCTACGCCATGCATTTAATTAAGAGCCTAAGAGCGATCGCACTCGCAAATCACAATCAAAAAACAACAAACAATATTTAGAGGTAAGTTATGACCCTTCATCCCCCAGAACCATTTCGGATCAAGATGGTTGAGCCGATCAAACTACTTGATCGTGATACCCGTGAGGCAGCCATACGGCGAGCTAATTACAATCTATTTGGTCTGCGTTCAGAGGAAATATTCATTGATTTGTTTACAGACTCTGGCACTAGTGCAATGAGTCAAGCACAGTGGGCAGCAATGCTTGAAGGTGATGAAGCTTATGCTGGCGCTCGTTCGTATTATCGATTAGCAGAAGTCATTCAAGACATATTCGGCTTTCCCTACTTTTTACCTACTCACCAAGGTCGAGCAGCAGAAAACATTTTGAGCGCTTGTTTGGTTAAACCAGGTCAGTATGTTCCTTCTAACATGCACTTTGATACTACCTATGCAAATATCCGCGCTCGTGGGGGACTTCCTACTAACTTAGTTATTGAAGAGGCTCATCATACTGGTTCATATCACCCCTTCAAAGGGAATATGGATATTGAAAAGCTGCGTGACTTTATCAATAGAGTAGGAGCAGACAAAATTCCCTTTGGTATGATCACAGTCACGAATAACGCTGGAGGTGGTCAACCCGTTTCTCTAGAAAACCTACGAAGAGTTTCCCAAACTTATAAAGAGTTTGGTATACCGTTTTTCATTGATGCTTGTCGCTTTGCAGAAAATGCTTATTTTATTAAGCTACGAGAGCCTGGTTATGCAGATAAAACTCCTCTGGAAATTAGCCAAGAAATGTTTGCTCTAGCTGATGGCATTACCATGAGTGCCAAAAAGGATGGCATTGTCAATATTGGTGGCTTTATAACCATGAGAGATGAAGACCTATTTGAACAAGCACGTAATGAATTAATTATGCGTGAGGGATTCCCCACTTATGGCGGGTTAGCTGGCCGAGATTTAGATGCTATGGCCATTGGGTTGCGTGAAGTACTTCAAGAAGACTATCTGGCCTATCGTTTGGGGCAAACAGCTTATTTAGCAGCGCGTCTACGAGAATTAGGGATTCCCATCATTGAGCCGCCAGGCGCACATGCAGTATACGTGGATGCTGGATTGTTATTGTCTCATATTCCTCAAGAACAATTTCCTGCTCAAGCCCTAACAGTAGAACTCTATTTAGAAGGTGGAATACGGACAGTAGAAATAGGCTTATTGACTTTCGGCCATCTTGATCCAGATACTAACAAAACGGTGTATCCAAAATTGGAATTAGTTCGTCTGGCACTTCCTAGAAGGGTATATACGCAAAGTCATTTAGACTATGTGGCTGAAATATTTGGTAAAACTGCTGCACGGCGCGATCAAATTCCCGGATATCAACTGAACTACGCGCCTAAATTGTTGCGTCAGTTCACAGCCCAGCTTGAACCTCTTAAAGCAGATAATCATTTATCAACAATATTGCCAGAGTTATCAATAAGTAAGTCGTGGAGAAAATTTATAACTATGTAACAAATAATTAAGGAGAAGAATTAGAGTTAAATCTTATACGTTGTGTATTGTAATTTCCCTTCTCTGCTCTAGCTTGAACTCCATCAATCACAGCATAGGCAAGGTCTAACTCATCTTCAAAAGTTTTCGAGGCTAGTTCATCTTTTTTGAGGTGTTGCCACTCCAATTCAATCGGGTTCATTTGAATAGAAGAGGTAGAAATGGAAGAAAACATCATTATAGTTGGAGCAGGGCTTGTAGGTTCTCTGCTCTCTGTATACCTAGCACGCGCTGGTTTTAAAGTTAGTGTATATGAAAGAAATTCAGATCCACGCCAAGTTAATCTGCAATCAGATCGATCTATCAATATAACTTTGTCTGAACGGGGTTTCCACGCACTAGATGTTGTTGGTGCAGATGACATGGTACGCAGTCTTTGCATTCCTGTCTATGGCAGAATTATTCATGCCCAAAATGGTGAGCTAAATTATCAGCCTTACGGTAACAATAAAGAAGCTATTTATTCCATCGGACGCGAAGACTTAAGTAAGGCGCTTCTCTGTTTTGCCCAACAGCATGAAAACATTGAATTTCATTTCAACCAAAAATGTAGTGACGTTGATTTACCAACCGCTACCTTAAAATTCCAAAATTCAAAAACAGGAGAAGTCAATCAAGTTCATGCGGATAGAATTTTTGCTGCTGATGGAGCTTATTCTCCTGTTAGGCAAAAAATGCAGCGATTGAAACGTTTCAACTATTCCCAAGAATATTTTGAGCAGGGATATAAAGAAATTATCATTCCTCCCTCCAGTGATGGCGATTGGGCATTAGATAAAAACGCCATACATATCTGGCCACGAGATGATTACATGCTTATCGGGTTTCCTAATTTAGATAGAAGTTTTACCTTATCATTACACTTGCCTTATGAAGGTGAAATTTCTCATAAGTCTTCTGCATCTTCCGATTCTCTGCGCCATCTTTTCAAAAAGTATTTTCCTGATATATGGTCGCTAGTAGAACCCAACTTAGTAAATTACATTGATAAGCCAGTGGAAGCAATGATTACTATTAAATGTTTTCCTTGGAGTTATCAAGATAAAGTAATACTAATTGGTTATTCTTGCCATGCCATTTTCCCTTCATACGGTCAAGGAGCTAATGCCGGATTTGAAGATTGCCAGTTACTTACTAATTGCATTCAGCAACATTTAGGAGACTGGCAATCAATTTTTCGGGAATATGAAATTATGCGTAAACCAAATATGGATGCCCTTGCTGACCTTTGCGTAGAACACTTTACTGTTTTAAGAAAAATGGTAGGAGATCCCAAATTTTTGGAACTCAATGAAATTGAGAGAAAAATACAGGAAAATAATCCAGAGTATGCATCCCTTTACTACAATGTTTCTTTCACTTGTATGCCATATCTAGAAGCTTTAAAAGTGGAGCGAAAACACCAGGAAATAATTGAGAAGATTGTCGAAGCAAATATGATTTTAGAAATGTCGGTCTAGAATAATTACTCTCAAGTAAATATTCACTCAACTAAAATGAGGGTTTAAGCCAATGATTATAGTCATGAAAACAGGAACTCCTGAGCTAGAAGTTCAACAAATTAGCCAAGAATTACAAAGATGGAAGATTAAACCAGAAAAAACTGTAGGCAACCACAAAGTTATAATTGCGTTAATCGGTGATACGGCAGATATTAATCCTCAATACATTCAACAACTCAGTCCTTTTATTGAGGAAGTATTGCGGGTGAAACAGCCTTTTAAACGGGTTAGTCGAGAATTTCGCTATGGAGAACCTACTGAAGTATTAGTATCCACACCGAATGGAGCAGTTAGTTTTAGCGAAAATCATTCTATAGTCACAATAGCTGGGCCTTGCTCAGTAGAGAACGAAGAAATGATTGTCCAAACAGCTAGGCAAGTTAAAGCTGCTGGAGCTAAATTTTTGCGGGGAGGAGCATATAAACCGCGTACCTCTCCCTATGCTTTTCAAGGATATGGTGAGAGTGCTTTAAATTTGTTAGCAACCGCTCGCCAAGAAACAGGTTTGGGAATCGTGACAGAAGTCATGGATACAGCCGATCTTGAGAAAGTGGCTCAGATTGCTGATATTGTCCAAATCGGCGCTCGCAATATGCATAATTTCTCGTTGTTAAAGAAAGTAGGTAATATAAACAAACCTATTTTGCTTAAGCGAGGTATGTCTGCCACGATTGAAGAGTGGTTGATGGCAGCTGAATACATTTTGGCAGCAGGCAATCCGAATGTGATTTTGTGCGAACGAGGAATTCGGAGCTTTGATCGGCAGTATGCCAGGAATACCCTTGATTTAAGTGCTATACCTGTGTTGCGATCGCTAACTCACTTACCGATTATGATTGACCCTAGCCACGGTACTGGTAGATCAGAATATGTACCAGCGATGGCATTAGCTGCGATCGCCGCCGGTGCAGATGCTTTAATGATTGAGGTTCACCCTAACCCGTCAAAAGCTCTTTCTGATGGGCCTCAATCTCTAACACCAGATCAATATGAGAAGTTAATGCAAGAGATGGCTGTGATTGGTCAAGCTGTTAATCGTTGGGAGCCAAAATTTGCCGCATCGACAGTATCTTCCCTTTCACCAAACTATCAATCTGCAAAACAACTTTGTAATAGTACCATCACTGTCATGACTTCTCACAACTAGTTTTAAAACCCTGTTCAACTTCCATGCACAAGAGGTACAAATGAGCCAGGAATATAACCCTGCAAAACTAGAATTAACAAACTCAGAACCGATCACTAATACTGACTTGATTCCTCCACAAGCTGTAGACATCAAAATTGAAAAGCTAGAGAACCGACAACGACGTGTTTTTGCCAAAATTCAAATTCCCTATTCATTAGAGCAAGTTTGGCAGGTTCTCACAGACTATGAAGCTTTTACTGAGTTCATGCCCAATTTTACACAAAGTAGACGCTTGGCTCATCCAACTGGAGGTATTCGTGTAGAACAAGTCCGCACTAAAAGTTTCATGGGGATGAAGGTATCGACCAAATTAATTGTAGATATCGAAGAAAACTTTCCCTCTAAAATTCATTATCAACAAGTTGAGGGAGACTTTAAGAACTTCTCTGGTTACTGGCAGTTAAAACCTTGGAATCTATCGCTCGATCAAGATGGAGTGGAGCTTTCATATAACTTCTTGATTTGGCCAAAGCCAATCTTACCAGGAGCATTAGTAGAACACGTTCTGAGCCACGATATACCAGTAAGTATGTTAGCGATTAGAGAGCGAATAGAAAAGCTATTTAGTCGTGGATAGATGACTAATGGTTTATCACATTAGTTTTGCAAGGAAAATTAGCTTTTCAACTCCTTTCTTTTTCCTCGTTATTTGCAAATTTTGGGTACTTTGTGGTTCGTTATTTTACAGTGGATTCATGCGATGAACCAACTAGGCAAACCAGTTTGTAGTCAAAGCATTTCTGGAATGGTGTTCTTTAAATAGTTTGAGAGAATTCCCCAATGTTTGATACTCATTGCTACACAACTAAAGGTGGAGTGTGCATATCTCGCTCCATCACTGAGACACTGATCGAAACTGCGATTGATGAAGTCTTATCACGTATTGATTCTCAACGTGGAGGTTTATTTTCCAGTAGTTACGAATATCCCGGAAGATATAAAAGATGGGCCATAGGTTTTGTTAATCCACCCTTAGAACTCGTTACTACTGACAACTTTTTTACCCTTACAGCGCATAACGATCGCGGTGTAGTATTATTGCAGTATTTAGCAGAGCGTTTGTTTGGGCGATCGCAACTCCAGATAATTAACTGGGAAACGAAGCACTTATCTGGATTAATTCGACCAACAGAACATTTATTTTCCGAAGAAGAACGCAGCAAACAACCATCTGTCTTCAACATCGTTCGGGAAATCTTATCTGCTTTTGAGAGTCCAGAAGATCAACATTTAGGGCTGTATGGTGCATTTGGCTACGATTTGGTTTTCCAATTTGAACCAATGCCAAAGCAGCTTGAACGTTCTGCCGATCAGCGGGATATGTTGTTATATCTACCTGATGAACTGTTAATTGTTGACTACTACCAGCAACGTGCATTCAGAGTGCAGTATGAATTTGAGACTAAGCATGGTAGTACTAGAGGTTTGCCAAAAAGTGGTGAAATCATTGATTACAAAGGGAAATCCCACACCCCCACTCAACCCTGCGATCATGAACCTGACGAGTATGCTTTTCAAGTTGAGAAAGCACTTGATTATTTCCGTCGAGGTGATTTCTTTGAAGTAGTTCCTAGTCAAAACTTCTTTCAAGGCTGCCAAAAGTCACCAGCAGAACTTTTCCGAAAGTTACAGCAAATAAATCCTAGTCCCTATGGATTTATCTGCAATCTGGGTGGAGAATATTTGATTGGTGCATCTCCAGAAATGTTTGTACGCGTCGAAGGTAAGCGTGTTGAAACTTGCCCAATCAGTGGCACTATCAAGCGTGGAAAAAATGCCATTGAGGATGCGACACAAATTCTTCAGCTGCTCAACTCACGCAAAGATGAAGCTGAACTGACAATGTGTACTGACGTTGATCGCAACGACAAATCCCGAATCTGCGAACCTGGGTCGGTACGAGTAATTGGCCGCCGCCAAATAGAGTTGTATAGTCATTTGATCCATACAGTAGATCACGTTGAAGGCTTAATCAGACCTGAATTTGATGCCTTGGATGCATTTCTCACTCATCTATGGGCAGTCACAGTCACAGGAGCGCCCAAAAGAGCAGCAATGCAATTTATTGAACAGCATGAGCGTAGCCCTCGACGTTGGTATGGTGGAGCAGTTGGTTACTTCACTTTCAAAGGCGACTTGAACACCGGTCTGATTCTGCGAACAATTCAACTTAAAGACTCAATTGCAGAAGTGCGTGCGGGTGCGACAGTTCTTTATGACTCAATTCCAGAAGCCGAAGCCCAAGAAACTTTAACTAAAGCAGCAGCTTTGTTTCAAACGCTCTACCAGACTCAGCAAAAGTCCAACTTGTCATGCAGTTTAAACCTTAGCAATCGAGGTAAAACTGAAACAAACAAGCATGTCTTACTAATTGACCATGAAGACTCATTTGTACATACACTTGCTAACTATATCCGCTCTTCTGGTGCCACAGTTAAAACACTACGTCATGGCTTCTGTGAACAAATTCTAGATATTGAATCTCCAGACATCGTTGTACTATCTCCTGGCCCTGGTAGACCTAGTGACTTTAATCTGTCCAAAACAGTTGCAAGCTGCATACGTCGAAAAATCCCAATTTTTGGGGTTTGTTTGGGGTTACAAGGAATTGTTGAAGCTTTTGGGGGTGAATTAGGAATTCTTGAGTATCCACAACATGGAAAATCGGCTCGTGTTGTTGTTACAGCCCCAGAATCTGGGATGTTTCAAGGTTTACCCCAATCCTTTGAAGTTGGTAGATATCACTCTTTATTTGCTCTACCCGATCGCCTTCCTCAAGAATTGCAAGTTACAGCTATTTCAGAAGATGGTGTGATTATGGGCATTGAGCATAAAACCCTTCCAATTGCTGCACTTCAGTTTCACCCAGAATCGATCATGACTCTTTCTGGTGAAGTAGGTCTATCAATTATTAAGAATGTCGTCCGTATGTACACACGAGAGTGCAGCTTCTCACATCCACAGCTAGAAGAAACTACTGGCAACAAAGATGTCATCCATCGTGCCGTATTGTCTATCTCTTAAATTCAAGTGATGACTATGCAGACTCACCATCCTTTAACTTTATTTACTACTACAGCACTGCCGCGCCATATCCTTGAAGAGATTGTGTGGCAAAAAAAGCAAGAAGTTGCACTTAGAAGTCAGCAATTGTGTTTAGAAGATTTACAAAAGCAGGTAACTACTGCCCCTGCTACGCGAGATTTCTTAAGTGCGCTGCAACAAAGCCCAACCAAACCCAGCTTAATTGCAGAAGTCAAAAAAGCCTCACCTAGTAAAGGAGTAATTCGAGCTAACTTTGAACCAGTCAAAATTGCACAGGCTTATTCACAAGGTGGAGCAACTTGTATATCAGTGCTAACTGATGAAAAATTCTTTCAGGGCAGTTTTGACTATTTGCAAACGATTCGACAAAATGTTTCACTACCACTGCTGTGCAAAGAGTTCATCATTGATCCTTATCAAATATATCTAGCACGAGTAGCTGGCGCTGATGCTGTACTTTTGATTGCAGCTATTCTATCAGACCAAAAACTCAAAGAATTTTTGCAAATTGCCTACAGTTTAGGCATGAATGCTCTGATAGAAGTACATACTCTAGCAGAACTAGACCGAGTACTAACGCTCAAAGAATTGCGTTTAGTAGGTATCAATAACCGTAATCTCGAAGATTTCACGGTTGATTTAGGAACTACACAGCATTTATTGGCACAACGAAGAGAAAAGTTAAACAGTTTAAACATCACTGTTGTTAGTGAGTCTGGTATACACACAAAAGCTGATTTAGCTCTTGTGGCTCAAGCTGGTGCTAGTGCTGTCTTAGTGGGAGAGTCTTTAGTTAAACAAACCGATTTAGTCCAAGCTGTACTCAGCCTTCGGACAAATTCTTAGCCATTCACTTACTTTGTTAGACAAACTATGAGGACGACTTCTATCTCTCGTTGTTTTGAGTCCTTACAAAATCGCAATCAGTGCGCCTTAATTCCCTTTATTACTGCTGGTGATCCAGATTTAGAAATAACAGCAGAAGCTTTACGGGTTTTGGATCGTCACGGTGCTGATCTGATTGAGTTGGGTGTTCCCTACTCAGATCCGAATGGCAGATGGGCCTGTAATTCAAGCAGCAGCAACCCGCGCTCTGCAACGGGGCATTCGCTTAGATCAAGTTCTGGAAATGGTTCGGACTGTTAGTCCCAGCCTCAAAACACCTCTAATCTTATTTACTTATTACAACCCCATTTTGAACCGAGGTGTTGAGCAGTTCTTACAACAAATAGCTCAAGCAGGCATCGCTGGCTTGGTAGTACCTGATTTACCATTGGAGGAAGCAGAAAATTTATTACAGCTAGCCACCAAATATGGTATTGAAGTGATTTTGTTGGTAGTTCCTACTAGCTCAGTTGAACGTATTGAAGCGATCGCTCGTCAGTCTCAAGGATTCGTTTACTTAGTCAGTGTCACTGGTGTCACAGGCATACGCTCCGAACTCCAACTACATGTTAAAGATTTACTCACAGATTTGCATAGTGTCACTGACAAACCTATTGCTGTTGGCTTTGGCATTTCTAGACCTGAACAAGCTCGTCAGGTGATGGATTGGGGTGCAAATGCTGTGATCGTGGGTAGTGCCTTTGTGAAATGTTTGGCTGATGGGACAACAACTCAACGACTGCAAAAAGTTGAGGAATTCTGTTGCTCATTGAAGGCAGCAATTACCACAGTAGAAGTTTAGAACACATATTTAGCTGAGGAAAAATAATTATGTTGACAATAGAACCTTCCAACCAAACTAACCAAACACACCTACCTGAAAAACTGCTACAAATGATTACTGGTGTCTGGGTAACTCAATCAATTTACGTAGCAGCCAAACTAGGCGTAGCTGATTTACTCAAAGATGGTGCAAAAAGCATTGAGGAATTAGCAAAACTGACTGATGTTGATGCCACATCATTGTATCGGGTGCTACGTGCTTTATGCAGTAACGGTATATTTGCCGAAGCTGAGAATCAACAATTTCAGCTAACGCCCCTCGCAGAATATCTTCAGACTGATGTTCCTGGTTCGATGCGTGCTTTTGCAATTTTTATTGGTGAACCGTGGCACTTGCAAGTATGGGAAGAACTACTTCATAGCGTCAAAACTAGAGAAATTGCCTTTGAGAATGCCCACGGGATGGGAATATTACCGTATTTAAAGCAGCACCCGGAAATAGCCCAAATCTTGAATAAAGCGATGACCAGTTTGACTTTATCATCCATCCCTGCGGTACTCACTAACTATGAATTCTCGCCTAATAGCAAAATCGTTGATGTTGGTGGCGGACAGGGTATTCTGATTGCCGAAATTCTTAAAGCAAATCCAACCATCCAGGGTATTCTCTTCGATCAACCATCTGTTGTGGAGGGAGCAAGGCATTTGATCCAAGCACAAGGAGTTGCAGAACGCTGTGAAATTGCGGCAGGAAATTTCTTTGAGTCGGTGCCAAGCTCCGGTGATACTTATATTCTCAAAGGCGTTATCCACGACTGGGATAATGAGCAAGCTCTAACCATCCTCAAGAACTGCCACCAAGGGATGGCAGAAAACGGTAAGCTTTTACTTTTAGAGAAGGTAATTCCAGCCGCTAATGAGCCATCTATTAGTAAGTGGCTTGATCTAGAAATGCTATTGATGGGAGGTCGTGAGCGGACAGAAACGCAATATCGAGAGCTTTTGGCTGATGCTGGCTTCATAATCACGAACGTTATCTATACCCATTCGCCCACAGATATTATCGAAGCTGTGAAAGTCTAGAATTTACGATCATTTAGCCCACTAGATTAAGTAACAACAAACAGAGAATATTTTGTCATGGTCAGCACAGAATTTCTTCATACTCTATCTCCACCTACAAGCCAACAACCTGATAAGCTTGGTCGATTTGGTCAATTCGGCGGTAAATATGTGCCTGAAACTTTAATGCCAGCACTCAGTGAGCTAGAGAGAGCTTACCAGCACTATCGTATAGTTCCTACTTTCCAATGTGAGTTACAAAACCTCATGCGGGACTATGTAGGACGACCCAGCCCTCTTTACTTTGCTGAACGTTTAACTGCTCATTATGCCAAACCTGATGGCACAGGGCCACAAATCTACCTCAAACGTGAAGATTTGAACCATACAGGCGCTCACAAAATTAATAACGCTCTAGCTCAGGTGTTATTAGCAAAACGAATGGGCAAAAAACGGATTATTGCAGAGACAGGAGCAGGTCAGCACGGGGTTGCTACAGCCACAGTTTGCGCTCGCTTTGGTTTAGACTGCGTAATCTACATGGGTATCCATGATATGGAGCGGCAAGCTCTAAATGTGTTTCGGATGAAGTTGATGGGGGCAGAAGTTCGTCCTGTGGAAGCAGGAACAGGAACTTTAAAAGATGCTACTTCCGAAGCAATCCGAGATTGGGTAACTAATGTCGAAACTACTCATTACATTCTCGGTTCTGTTGCTGGGCCTCATCCTTATCCGATGATGGTGCGTGACTTTCAGGCTGTGATTGGACAAGAAACTCGCACTCAGTGTCAAGAGAAATGGGGAGGACTACCCGATATTCTCCTGGCTTGTGTAGGAGGTGGTTCCAATGCGATCGGACTTTTCCACGAGTTTGTTGATGAACCAAGTGTGCGACTAATTGGAGTAGAAGCAGCAGGTGAAGGCGTTAACTCCCAAAAACATGCTGCTACTCTCACTCGCGGACGAGTTGGCGTTTTGCATGGTGCAATGAGCTATTTGCTACAAGATGACGATGGTCAGATAATCGAGGCACATTCGATTAGCGCTGGGCTAGATTATCCTGGTGTGGGGCCTGAGCATAGTTATTTGAAGGATATTGGTCGTGTTGAATACCACAGCATCACCGATCAAGAGGCTTTACAGGCATTCCAGCGTCTTTCACGGTTAGAGGGAATAATTCCGGCTCTAGAAACTGCCCACGCGATCGCATATCTCGAAACTCTTTGCCCTGAAATAGAAGGAAGTCCACGAATTATCCTCAGTTGCTCTGGACGGGGAGACAAAGATGTGCATACCGTTATTCAGTTCTTGAATCGTTCAAATTAACTCTGTTGTAAAAATTTGGGAAAATTTGAGATGATAGCTGCAATTCCCACAGTAAATGCAGACAATGCATTAACTTCTGATTCTGAAGATTGGTCTACCTTACTGCAACAACTGCTAGACCGTCAGTCCCTTTCTGTACTCCAAGCCAAAAATCTGATGCAAGGTTGGTTAACAGAAGCCATCCCTGTAGTACAATCAGGAGCAATTTTGGCAGCAATTCAAGCCAAGGGAGTAGTTCCTGAAGAGTTGGTTGGTCTATCGCAAGTTTTGCGACAGCAGTCATTACAATTAGGAACTAGTGATGCTATCAACTCCTATCCTTTGATTGACACTTGTGGGACTGGTGGAGATGGAGCCTCAACTTTCAATATTTCTACAGCTGTAGCTTTTGTGGTTGCAGCCGCAGGAATCAAAGTTGCCAAGCATGGCAATCGTTCAGCATCTAGTCAAGCTGGATCGGCGGATGTCCTAGAAACGCTGGGTTTGAATCTCTATAGCAGCAGCGATCGCGTAATCGCAGCCCTTGACGAAGTTGGGATAACGTTTTTATTTGCACCAAAATGGCATCCTGCTTTTAAGGTGGTGTCACCTCTGCGTAAAACGTTGAAAATCCGTACTGTCTTTAACCTATTAGGCCCCTTACTCAATCCTCTACCACTTACAGGGCAAGTTATCGGAGTTTATAATCCTAACTTAATGAACACAATCGCCCAGGCGTTAAATCAACTAGGCACTCGCCGAGCGATCGTTCTTCATGGACGTGAAAAACTCGATGAGGCAGGATTAGCAGATTTGACTGACATGGTTGTGTTGGCAGACAAACAACTACATCAGGTAACTTTGAATCCTCAAGATTTGGGATTAAAACCTGCTGCAACTGCTCAGTTAGCAGGTGGAAATGCCAAGGAAAATGCTGAAATTCTTAAAGCTGTACTTCAAGGAAAAGGCACTCAGGCGCAGCAAGATGTTGTGGCTTTGAACGCAGCACTAGCTTTACAGGTTGGCGAAGCGATCGCTTCCACAGATGAAATTAACTTCTATGCAAAAGGGGTGACTCTTGCTAAAGACATCCTACAAAGTGGAGAAGCCTGGATGAAGTTAGAACAGTTAATCCGAATTCTGCATTAGGTACAAAAAGTATCTACATACTTTACAAACGTAAAATTCACTGCGTTTGGATTTATGTTGGTTGATTTCTTTGACTTTTTTCTCGTTTGACAAAATACTTCATGAAACCTTAAGGAGCAATATTCTCATGGCACACAATATAAAGAACATTGTAATCGTTGGTGGTGGTTCTGCTGGTTGGATGACCGCAGCATATTTGAGCAAGGCTTTGGACAAAAATGTTCAGATTACCTTAATTGAGTCATCTAACATTACAACAGTGGGAGTTGGTGAAGCGACCTTTAGCACCATTAAGCTGTTCTTTGATTTTCTCGGTTTGCAAGAACACGAATGGATGCCAAAATGTAATGCTACTTATAAAATGGCAATTAAGTTTGTCAACTGGAACTCTCAAGGACAATACTTCTACCATCCTTTTCAAAGATATGAAACCGTAGATGGTTTTGATATCTCCGAATGGTGGCTAAAAACAAAAAGACATGAAGCACCATTTGATTATTCCTGCTTTATGATTCCTTTGTTATGCGATCTGAAGCGCTCTCCCAGACATTTTAACGGAGAAGTTTTTGACAATAAAGCTCAAGATTTGTTTACTCAAGAGATTACCACTCAGAAAAACGTCTTGGCTGATTTAAAAGCTCAGTACCCTTACGCCTATCATTTTGATGCCAACTTACTTGCAAGATTCTTAAAAGATTATGGGAAGCAGAGAGGTGTAAGACAGATTGTTGATGACGTAGTAGACGTTAATTTAGGCGAAGATGGCAGTATAGATTATGTCAAAACCAAAGAACATGGGACTATCAAAGGCGATTTGTTTATAGATTGTACTGGCTTCCGTGGTTTATTAATCAATAAAGCTCTTGGTGAACCATTTATTTCCTTCTCGGAGTCATTACTGTGCGATAGTGCGATCGCTATGCAAATACCCACTGATATCAAGAAAAATGGAATCAATCCTTATACAACAGCAACTGCGCTCTCATCTGGTTGGGTCTGGAACATCCCTCTGTATGGAAGAGTTGGGACAGGGTATGTCTACTCAAGTGCGTTTATCTCTAAAGAAGAGGCGGAAATTGAATTTAGGCAGCACTTGGGAGAAGCTGCCAATGATTGCAGAGCTTCACATATCAAGATGAGAATTGGTAGAAACAGGAACTCATGGGTGAAGAACTGTGTAGCTATCGGTCTTTCTAGTGGTTTTGTTGAACCACTAGAGTCTACCGGCATATTCTTTATTCAGCATGGTATTGAAGAGTTGGTCAACAACTTACCAGACACTTCCTTTAATGAGGATGTAATTAAAAACTACAACAAAACTGTTGCTAATTGCATAGATGGTGTTCGAGACTTTTTGACACTTCATTATTGTGCTAGTAATAGAGCAGACACAGAGTTCTGGAAGGCAAGCAAGCGCGACATCGTAATTTCTGAAGAACTGCAAGAAAGATTGAGATTGTGGAAGAGTAGACTGCCAAACAACAAGAGCATCAATCCGAACTATCACGGTTTTGAGTCTTATTCCTATTCTGTAATGTTGTTAGGGCTAAATTACCTACCTGAAAACAATTTACCTGTTTTGAATCATATTGAAGACCAAAAAGCCATAGCAACATTTGATGCAATTAAGGAAAGAACAGATTACCTTAGTGCTACCTTGCCATCTCAATATGAATACTTAACTTACGTGATCAAGTCTCAAGAACAGTCTGAGTATCTTAGTGAAAATGACTTAGTTCGCTCTTTGGTTACGACTTAAGTGGATTAAGTTCTTTCTGGTCTAACATTACATGTTAATCATGCTGCTTTGTGAAATGCTCAGTCATTTCACAAAGCCTCTTTCGATGTTCTATCGACATCAGAGAATCTATAAGGCTCGAATCAAATGCAATGTATTTCAGAGAACAAGTACTAATCATCTTAGGAGATTTAAACCATGTACAAAATCGTTACAATTTCCGGTAATCCTTCCCTTACTTCTCGCTCTGCTGCAATATTAAACTATGCTCAACAACTTTGTAGCAAACATCAAATTGAAATAGCATCTATTACAGTACGCGATCTCCCCCCAGAGGACTTGATTTATGGAAACTTTGAGAGTCCAGAGGTGAAAAAACTACAGCTTCTTGTTGGGCAAGCAGAGGCAGTAATTATTTCTACACCTGTTTACAATTCCTCCTACACAGGAATACTAAAAGCTTTGCTAGATTTAATGCCTCAGTATGCTTTTGCTGGTAAAACTATCCTGCCAATTGTTACAGGTGGATCAATCAATCACTTGCTGTCAATTGACTATGCGATTAAACCTCTATTCTCAGCAATGGGAGCTACTCACATTCTTAAGGGAATTTACGTTGTTAGTTCACAAATTCAGTTCAATGAACAGAAAGAAATCCAATTAGATAGCGAGATTGAGCAGAGATTAAAAGCTTCTATTCAAGAACTTGTTAATACTTTGACGCAGAAGCAATTGGTAGTAGTGTAGTTTTATTGACCAGAAAAAGGCAGAGGGCAAAAGGCAGAAGCAAAGAACTTATTTTACCTCTGCCAATATGATTAATTGCTAATGATGATATTGGTAAACCTGCCCCTAAAAGTTTAAAAATCAAATATCATTTTTATAGTACATTCAGAAAAAATAATATGTAATCATGAACAAAATTGCAAATTTTACTAATAATGTACGGGTGACTTCCTCTACTTCTGCTGCTTTCGCACCAACTGTTGTTGCTCTGGGAAAGTTTGACGGTCTGCATTGTGGTCATCAACAAGTCATTCAACCTATTTTGAATCACATCAAAATGCGATCGCTTGCTAAAGAACATATTTATCCTACAGTTGTCACTTTTAATCCGCATCCACAAGAGTTTTTTACGGGAAAACCTTGGCCTTTACTGACACCCTTACAAGAGAAAGTGCAACAGCTACAAAATTGTGGTATAGAACAGCTAGTATTATTACCTTTTGATAAAGAATTAACTGCTTTAAGTCCACAAGATTTTGTAGAAAAGATTTTAGTGCAACAGCTAAAAGCTCAAATGATCAGTGTAGGAGAGGACTTTCGCTTTGGAAAGCACCGTAGTCGGACTACTCGTGATTTGCAGGATATCGCAGCTAAATTTGATATTCCTGTTGTCATTGTTCCTAATTACTCTTTTCAAGACGAGCGTATTAGCAGTTCCTCTATTCGCCAAGCTTTAGCTAAAGGTGACATCCACCGTGCTAAGGTACTACTAAACTATCCTTATAATTTGACAGGAAAAGTTGTTAAAGTACAGCAGTTAGATAGAACCATCGGCTTTTCCCCTGCTAATATTCAACTTACAGCTAACAAATTGCTACCTCGGCATGGTGTATATGCGGTGCGAGTATTCATTGTAAATGAGACTGTAGATGCTTCATCTTTATCTAACCACCTTTTGCCTATAGGTATAGGGGTTATGAATGTTGCTCATCATTTAATAGTCAATGATACCTATCTATCTGTAGAAGTACACCTATTGGACTGGTTAGGCGATTTGTATGATAAGACATTAACAGTACAATTAGAAGAATTTTTACGACCAGAGCAAAAGTTCTCCTCCTCAGAAACCCTCAAAGCACAGATTACAGCCGACTGTGCCAAAGCCAGATATCTATTGTTGCGATCGACTCATTTAGAAAAATTCGCAGGCTAATAAGCTAACGATAAAAAATTACCAGAGAGCTGCTATTAAACAAGCTTTGTGGTAATTCGTTTACAAATGCCGCCAAAAGTTCTTACTGATAGTCCTGAGACTGACTACCTTGGCTTCTACAGTTGGTTCTGGAGTGTGAGCAACAGCTGCCGCAGCCGTTTGAGGTACAGGTATAAGCAGAGAATTCAGTAATCCCATCTGGTGGTCAACATCTGCAACACTGCGGTAAATTCCGTGATAATCTATCTGCATTCCCAAAGGCGTGGGAACGATTTTAAGATATTCATTGAGTGCATCGATGTAGCCATCATGGTAGATATGACTCGCAATGCAAGGACGGATATAACTTAATAATTGAATAGCTCGTCTAATGTCTCCCACACTACGATCGCCGTCCATTTGTGGCTGACTTTCGCGGTAGCCCTTAGCTTTTTTCTCAGCTACCAAGTTATGAAATTTGTTAACGGCTTTCTGATAACTTCTTAATGTGTGGACTTTGGTCTGTGCCTGATAACCGACGCGCCCCCACTGCACTGTAAGAATATTGTTCTCAACTTTGGCAGACCAGAACTTATTGCTGTTCTGAAGAGTGTCTACATATACTAGATAAATTTCCATATTTCTTACCCTGTCAACTCGCAAGCTTTTGGGCATTGCCCCATCGAATTTGGTGTTGTAGTGCTTCAAGTAAAGTTTCAGCTTCCAGAGTTGTTAGCCCTTTTAAAATAGAGCAGACATCATATAAATCCTGGGGAATAGAATCAGGAATCACTAGCTCACACAAACCATCTTCAAGGGCTGTAGATACTGGATATTCAGATGGAGTGTACTCTTGTTGCATAACAATGTATGTAGACAGAGTTACTCGTAATAACAGTTTTGTTTCTCTATTTAACTTCTCTAAATACACACCATATTTATTAACCAGTTGGTCAATAATTGGAGTCTGCCCGTAATAAGTAACTAAGTCTGTTGTCATTTTCTTTGGTCTATCTAATTATTAAGAAGCTGCTGTTAATTACTAAAAAAAGAGTGATTGCCCCATAGAATCAGGAGACAATCACTTTCTCATCAGTTCATGTTTCTGAATTTAGCAGTCCTGAGAGATTGAGTTTTCGCCGCTTGTACAGGACTACTAGCCCGTCGTGCGGTGGATGCCCAAGCCTGCATTCGCCCAACTGCCTCTGCATCCTGGATGGCAAGCGGGGTAATGGTTTGGCGACAGGCTTCGAGGTCAGCAAGCGTCACCTGCTGCGGTCTACCCTCATCGAATGCCAACAGCGCAGCTTCCGAAGCAAGGGTTTCCAGTTCTGCTCCTGAAAACTTTGCGGTCGTTGCTGCGATCGCTTCCAAATACTCTGATTCCAGGTGAATGCCAAAGCGTTGTAGATGAATCAAGAGAATCTGTACACGCTCTGGCTCAGTGGGCAGATCGACGAAAAAATTTTCATCAAATCGGCCTTTCCTCTTTAACTCAGAGGGTAATGCTGAGGGGTCGTTGCAGGTAGCAACAACGAACACACCACATTGTGACTCGGACATGAAAGTGAGGATATTGCCTAAAATCCTTTGTGAAACTCCACTCGTATCGCCACTGCCGGAGAGGGCTTTCTCTATTTCGTCAATCCACAACACGCAAGGTGCGATCGCGGAGGCTGTTTTCAACGCACGTCTAACATTACCTTCGGACTCGCCAACTAGTGAACCTAGAAGGGATGCAATGTCGAGTTGCAGAAGTGGTAGATTGAGTATATTAGCGATGTTCTTGGCGCAATTTGACTTTCCCGTACCCGGTGGCCCAGCCAGCAATACACCTTTTGGTTGTGGTAACGAGAGACTTCGCGCCTCTTGCGTGAATAGCCGCCGCCGCCTCATCAACCACTCGCGCAGTAAATCGAGTCCGCCAAAAGGGATGGTTGCGGGTTTACCCAATTCAATACCCATTTGAGCAAGTAGCCGAGTTTTGTACTCGACGGCTTTGAGGATAAAATCAGCGTCAACGACGACACCATCATTAGTTAAGTTTTCTTTGACTGTTAACCGAAGAAAATCACTGATTTCCTCTAAGGTTAAACCCAGCGCTGCACGAGAAAGGGTTTCTTTTTCAGCATGTTCTAAGGAAATAGTAAAAGTCAATTCCTGTTCAATAGCAGACTGTTGTAAGTCATGCAAATAAGAATTGAGATGAAGTAGTATTTGGTCAATACTAGGTAAAGGGACTTCACAATAAGGAATCAATCTGATTAGGGATTCGTGTAATTGTATGTTCTGTCCTAAGAGTACAATGCGTTTATCTGTGGGTTTTAACCTGTGGTAAAGGTTTTTTACCTTGCTTAAAATTTCCCAACTCAATTGAGGTGAATTCTTACCAATGAACGAGTGAATGTCACCTAATATGAAAACTCCATCACCACTAAAATTCGCAATGTAATCAAACACATATAACAATGGGTCAGCCTGAAGAGGTCTTTTGTACTCCGCAACTGGCTTAAATATTAAACCACCATCCGACGCAATCAGGCACTGTTCGAGACTGGACACACCGAGGTTCCAAAAGAACACCGGACTGTTTAGTTTATTGTTAGCTTCAGTAGTCAGCCACTGAATAATCGTCGCTTCATCAGGAGACAGCACATCAACTGCGGCGATCGGGATTTGTGAATCGAGCGTGGAGAGCAGATTTGAGAGTTTCATGTCAATTATTTAAATATTTCACTTATGAAATGGCGAAGCCTTTATGATCATCAGTTACCAGCCGAGTTAAGACTGGTAACTGATGACTGATTACTGACGCAAACGTGTTTGACTGCTATTCGTAGTCCGAAGTTGTGGTGCTGATTCTTCTTTGTAGATGCGATCCCCTTCTACAACCCCCAACGCGGATTCAAATGGTTGAGTTGCTTCTAGGCAAGACAGTCCTTCAAAACCTTCAGCTTCTACTCGAACTTCACCTGTGATTTTGTCAAAATGTATCAGTATTGAGCGTTCCATGCTTATCTCCGCACAAATTGTTTAACTTCTTGATGTCCGGCAAAAGTCAGCCGTAAAGTTTGTACAGTGCCGTTGGTTGATTCTGCGATCGCACACTCCCCAAACTGCTCTTGTAACTCGGCAGCTTTAGCGCGTACCATTCGTTTTCCATAAGCCAGCATTAGTTTGTGGCTGAAGAAGTCCTGTCCCAGGCAAGGAACTGTCTCATAGCTATCGTGTATTACGTCATACACACCATTTGACTGATTCCATTTAAAACCGATGTCTGCACGGGCTTGAATTGTGCGACCAGATACAATGATTTCAGCACTTTGCCCCTGAGAGCCACCGTAGTATCCTTTTAGTGGCTGTGCTTTTTCATGGACTTGCGGTAATAGGTTTAGATCCGTGAGGGCTTGTACTAAACATTCGCGGTTAGTGAGTTTGGTTTTAACAGTTGAGAAGTGTGACATGAGAATTTTGTCCTTATAGTAGAAGTGCGGTATTCTTTTTGAGGTGTATATGCATTTTTCGTTTAAGGTACTTAGTCTTGAGCGAATTCACCCTCGCCCAAGACTGTTTTTTACCTAAACTTGAAAGACATGACCGTAGCTTTCGACAAGCCCACATCACCAGTTGCAAGCTGTTGCAGATTGCGCTGTTCATCTAATAGCTTGGCGCGAATCTCTTGCATCTTTTGCTGCAATTGAGTACGCCCCTCACTACCAAGATTCTTCGACTCAATCGCCGGATCATTAACAATCGAGTCAATGTGCGCCATCATTTGTTGCAGACTGCTGCCAGCCTCTGAGTCAGCATTTGCTAGTAGTACCTGAACTTTCATCAGATGGCGTTCCATCTTTTTCTTGAACTGTACGGGCTTGCGTCCGGGTTCCCAATCGGCTAGTTCAGAGAGAAGCTGGGCGGCGAGTTGTTCACCACCAGCGAGGGCTGATTCCCTTAGTCTTTGCTCCAGATTTTGGTCATACTGTTGTATGAAGCGAGTGATTTGGTCTAGACATTCGGCTTGCTGCTGATTGAGTTGTTCGGATAGGGCAGGGATAATTACCGGACGACCAATGATTACTTGGAGATAATCTTCAAGGTCAGTCAGAGTCGGAAAAGCCATTATTAAGTTAGCTTTGACTGATTCTTGCTTATCTAAAGATAATTCCCAAGTCTGGAGCGAGAGGAATTGGTCAATTCGCTCTTGATAATCTTCGAGTCCTGATTCGTAATCGACTTTTAGCTGATTGCGTAAACCAGGGGCAATATTATCTCTAATATTAAGCAGTTGACTCCAAACGAGTGGCGCTAAATCAATTGGACAGACCCAATCGCCAGTATCACTTGACATCCACTCTTGAACTGAAGCAATCTCTTGCCTTAATTGGGCAGCAGCTTCATCGAGCTTCTTGAATACTTTGATTCCGCGTAATCCGACTTCGGAATTTGTGACTTTAACGAGGTCTGATTCAATTTCAGATACTTCAGCTTTTAGCACATCTGCCCACTTAGGAGCAGCAGACTTTGTACTTTTCTTTAGCTGAATTCTAAACCTAATGCGGGTTTTATTTAATTGTGAGAAGTTGTGACGCTCGACTACTGCATCAGTTAGGAAATTTGCAGCAATAGGATTGTCGATTGCTTGTACCATGATTATTCACCTCGATCATTATTTTTCACTTTCGATTAAGCGAAGCTTTCCTTGTGGCTATTTCTCAACTTGTGAATGTCTGTAATAGCTCTATAGATTACTTTTTTAGAGCTTTTTTGTAGCCGAATATGTCTTTTAATTACTGGTGGTTTATGTATCGACATAACTAAAATAGTTGAAGTTGCTGTGAATTATCCTGTACCACGGGCTTTTGATAAACCATGCCTTCGACTTCATAACAGCGAGTCATAAGCTTGTTTCTATTTAGTCGAAAGCTGGCTTTTTTCTTTTGATTTGGCAAAGGCAAAAATAGATACTGTGGATGTTGGATAGTACCTGCATCGCCCAAGTATCGACAATGTGTACCGTTGATTTGGTAAACTTTTGATGAACTCAATAGTGTCGCGTCGTACACTTTAATCAAATTTGTTTCCATCTGATTAGTATTGGAATGTGTCATAATTTAGTGTTGAATCGATTTTTCTCTCCAGTCAGACTGATTGAATCTGACTGGAGAGTTTTTCACGCATTATGCAGCAACTTTTTCTTTATTAGGCTTAGACAATCTAGAACCACAGTAAGCAATTCGCAATTCGCAATTCGCAATTCGCAATTAATTCAGCTTATTGAGCTTACCCTTGATTTTCCGAGTAGATGCAACTAGAATTTTTCCAACTTCCTTAGTTTCTTGAAGTAAGGTTTCAAACTTATTTTTTTCAACTAGTTCGGACTCGATTAGTATTTCTAGCCAATATTCAGAACAATTCGCAATTCGCAATTCGCAATTACGAATATAGAATTTAACAATTGGTTCATTTAGCGATATAAGTTTATTAAACTTATAATTGCGAATTGCGAATTCACAATTGCGAATTGGATAGGAGTGCCAGTTCGGAGTAACTGCTTTGATAAGGTTCGACAAACTCCAGGCTTTTCATCCAAGAAGGTACAAGCTTTAACTATTCTTATTGCTAAAGCTTTCGTTCTATCAGCAATACTAAACTGTTGATTCATACATTTAACTCCTTTCTTAAAATTGCGAATTGCGAATTGCGAATTGCGAATTGCGAATTGTTCTGTGTTGTAATCCCAACCGTTAGCCAAAAGCCACGGCAGAATTCCGTCAGATTGCAATAGTTTTTCAATGTCGAACGAGCCAGAAAACTGCTGTAAGTTTTCAAGACTGGGCTGAACAATTGTTCTAGTCATCTTTGATTATTTGTGAATAGGTAAACAGCACACGTTGGCTGTAGACAAGGCTTGAGCAACTTCTAATTACGGTTGCCCAAGCCCTGTTTACAACGAGTTAAAATGTCATTTCATTCGCAGCTTTCGTAACAGACATTGCCTGTTTACTGATTTCTCGCCACTCTGTTTGCTCGTTGTAGGATGCCATAACTAATTCCGACTCTACCCATACGCGACAGAACAACACACTTTCGTCAGTTGTCCCTGGCTGCGGCTGTAGTGTGATGGGAGAATATAATTGTTGTGGGGTCAAAGTTGCAATCGCTGCAAGTATGCACTTTGAGAAATGGGTATCGTAGCCTGATTCTAAGATATATGTCCGATCTGCTTGCATAGTAATCAACAACTTACAGGATTCTTTTTTGCGGCGTTCTGTATTCTCAAACCGCAGTTCTTTAAGATATCCTGTTAAAGCAGTTTGGGGGATATCACTCGGTTCACCATTTAGCTTGTACCACAGCCCTCCGTGCTGACGATTGCAGTAGATTTTGCAACTGC
Source organism: Nostoc sp. CCCryo 231-06 (assembly GCA_023522315.1). GTDB lineage: Bacteria > Cyanobacteriota > Cyanobacteriia > Cyanobacteriales > Nostocaceae > Nostoc. Next base: position 8,986 of record JAHCSU010000427.1, on the reverse strand, counting down.
CAGCTTCCGAGTGCAATCCCAATTTTGGCTTATTAATTGCTGCGACAAGCTGTTTTAATAACTCTTCCTGGCGCATTAAGGCAGCAAGTAATTCTGCATTATTTTCTTGAGAGGTCATTGTTCAATACCAATACATTTCACGCTTTCATTGGCGAAGCCGTTGGCTTCAGATGTATCTATCAACTACAGAGGCAATAAAACAGCGCTCCTGTTGATACAAAAGCGCTTTATAAAACAGTTATTAAGTTATTAGATTAAGATTATCCGTGTGAATTAAACCTGACCAACAACTCTTCACGGGATAACTGAAGGCATAGCGGAGTAAATTCTTCTGGCGTTAGCTGCAACAAACTATCAACGACTTTCGATAATTCCTCATCTACAGAACCAAACCGGAATCTCAACAAGTTTTCTACAACTTGGCGGCGTTCAAGTTGAACTCCTTCTTGTACCGCTTGCGCTCTTGCTTCTTGATAAGCTTCTGTTAAGTTCATGATTAACTCCTGGTCATATAAAGTTAAGTCTGTCTGTGTCATTACGCTTATACGCCGAAACCAATTCGCAATTCGCAATTCGCAATTCGCAATTAACTAGATATTTTAGAGTTTATTTTATCTTTGATTTTTCGGGTAGAAGCAACTAAAATTTTTCCAATTTGTTTAGTTTCTTCAAGAAGAGGCTCAAACTGGCTTTTTTCAACTAATTCTGACTCGATTAATATCTCTAGCCAATATTCAGTTTCTCTTTCTTCCTTAAGTGCAATCTCTAATTTGTTAAGAAAATCTTTATTAGATTGAGCAGATTGGGCTTCTCTAACATTTGCACCAATGGAAGTACCACTACGAAGTAGTTGGTTTGACAATGTTCGACAAACTCCTGGCTTTTCATCTAAGAAACTACAAGCCTTAACTATTCTTATTGCTAATACTTTAGTTCTATCGGTAATACTAATGTTTTGATTCATGCATATTACTTATTTTTGATAAATTGCGAATTGCGAATTGCGAATTGCGAATTATTTTACTGCAAGCTGTTGTACTGTTCCTCGCCCCAAAAGCCTAAACCAGAGCGTTTCAGGAGTTACTGGTAGCTCGTTAATTGCTAGTATCGCCGCTCTTAAAGATTTTGGGAGAAAGTAAACTCCAGTAGTCCACCTCTCTAGGTCTAGTTTAGCGCCAAAATCGTTGAGCAGAGGTATCGGCTCAATAAATAGGGGGAGTTGAGAAAAATAAGGTAAGCAAGGGACACACAATGGAATAGAATATGACACATGACGCCAAAATTGGATTCGAGTAAAAAGTCAGGAGAAGAGATACTGCAAACCATCGAGCCAAAAAGGATTGCAGACGAATCAATGCGTCGGACAGTAGAAATATTACTGAACCTAATAGAGCAATTGCAAGCAGAAGTCAAAGAATTACGAACAGAAAATCAACAGTTAAAAGATGAAAATAATCGGCTCAAAGGAGAACAAGGTCAGCCAGACATCAAAGCCGTCAAGAAAGAATTGAGGAACAATCACTCATCAGAAAAAGAGCGAAAAACCCCAAAAAAGCATAGTAAAGGCAGTAAGAACGAGACGATTAAAATAAATAGAGAACAAATACTACAATACCCTCAAGACAAACTGCCAGCAGACGCAGAATTTAAAGGGTATCAAGAAGTAATTGTCCAAGATATCACCCTTGCAACCGACAACATACTATTCCGGAAAGAGAAATACTACTCACCCGCAGTTGGGAAAACTTATTTAGCCGAACTTCCTTGCGGTTATGAAGGAGAATTCGGGCCAGGAATCAAAACCTTAGTAATTAGCCTGTACTACGGGGCGGCACGTTTGCGGGGGAAGCTTCCCCCGCAAAGCTGCCTTGGTAATATGACCCAAGGCAAATTATTAGAGTTTTTAGAAGATATTGGGATATCCATATCAGCCGGATATTTATCGAACCTGCTGATTAAAAACCACGCTGATTTTGAAAGCGAGAAAAGTGAAGTATATGCGTCGGGACTAGAGAGCAGTCCTTGGCAACACCTTGACCAGACAAGTGCGCGGGTGGGTGGGGTGAACTACACCACTAATGTAGTGTGTAACCCTTTATATACAATCTACTTGACCACTGCCAAGAAAGACAGATTGAGTGTAGTGAAAGTATTGCAAAATGGACAAGAACTGGAGTTAATTCTGAATCAACTTACAGAGAATTTGCTGGAGACTTTCCAACTACCGACTAAATGGAAGAACGCACTTAAAATATTACCTCAAGAAACTGTGTTGAGTGAAGCAGAGTTTAATGCCCTACTTGAGACATATCTACCCAAACTGGGTTCTCAACACCGGAGTCGGATAGGGAGCAATGCGATTTTGTGAGATGACTCCACCTGGAGAGCGATCGCTAATCAACTCTTGCGTATGCACTCAATATTTAATACATTAATATTGGTAATATTGGCTAGAAGATACAACCTGTACCAAAAACGAGGTTTCTGTAGATTGTTGCGACTAGAAAAAAGGTAAAATTTCATTTCAGGAATAGTTTTAAAATAGGAAGTATCTACCTTTATGGAAAAAAACATATCTGCAAATCTAAATTTTGCCGATTCATTATCAGATTTCCAAGAGGATATTACAAAACTTTTAGATTTTAAAAATATCGAGGAATGGTCTGGAAGAGTAGTTAAAGAAAGAGAAGAAAAAATTAGACAGTCTGCGTTAGTTTTAGCTGGTCAATGTATCGCCATATTATTGCATAAGCTTTCTCAATCAGAGTCAGCTCATAAAACAGCAATTAATCAAACCAAAGGCTGGTGGCATACCGACACGCAAAGACACGGTTATACGAAAAGAGAAATATTAACAGTAGGTAATGTTGTAGTAAGTCTCAAATTACCATACGTTGTTCAAAAAAAAGAAAAAAAAGCGAAGAATAAATCTACTAATGTTGGATTTTGTCCCTTTTTAAAATGGTTAGGAATGTCAGAGGTCTTGACCCCGTTAGTTTGGTCAAATATTGCAAAATATGGTGCCATAGCTAGTTCTTTTGAAGCTGCACATACAATCCTGGGCGATTGGGGAATTAATATTAGTCTTAAACGAATTGAACGATTGACATATAAATTTGGTCAAATTGGCATTGATTTACGTCAAGATAAAATATCTAACTTGCAACAAGGTAAATTACCTGATGGGAATATACTTAAAGACCAGAGAGTTGTAATTGCTGTAGATGGTGGCAGGAGTAGAATGAGGTTTGCGACCAGTTAATCATGCTCTATCGCAACTCGGTGTACAGCAATGACAGCAGCGATCGCACTATCGAGTTGATTGTTGAGAAAAACAGGCTTTACGGTAAGCTCGGCACTGCGATGATGTTGTGCGATTTATCTACATCGAAATTTTTGAACTTGGCGAGGTAATTTACCTACTTTTTTCATAATCCCTCCTTCTTCTTTCTATTCTCGCAAAAATTCACAACTACAAACTTTATGAGTACAACATATCAACAACTCTTTTCTAAATGGGCAACTCTCGCTCCTGATGAGTGTTTATCTACTGAATGGGATTACAAGTTCAAGCTCCGAATTTTACCAGATGTTGAAAAGTGCAATTCTCTTACTGCTAGTCGCCAAATTATTACTGAGAACTTAGAAATACATTTAGCTAATCGGCGTGATTTTACAATTCGATTGTTGAATTTCGTGTTACTAACGATTATTTATCACTGTGCGGCTCGACAGTCCAGTATCAGCTTCAGCTTTACAGAACTTGGGACTATCGCCACAATCTGCAACGGACTGCGTTCACAGCCATATCCGCATCCAGCGATCGCGGCATTAGACGCATATATTCAATTGCTGGAGTTTTAAAACCCATGAAAGCACTTTCAGTCAGACAACCCTGGGCTTGGGCAATAATCCACTCCACCAAAAACATAGAAAACCGTGGCTGGCTTATCAATTATCGCGGCGATATTCTCATTCACGCCGCAAAAACCTGTACCAAAAAAGCGTACTTTGAGGCGAAAGAATTTTGTCAAGATATGGGTGTAGTAATCCCAGAATTAATCTCTCTACGTCGCGGTCAAATCATCGGCATTGTCACAATAGTAGATTGCAAGTTTTCACAAGTTGCATCTGGTTGGGAGATGCCTGAGCAATACCATTGGCATCTAGAAAATCCACGCGAGATTACACCGATTCCTTACATTGGACAACTAGGGATTTTTGAAGTACCGGATGAACTGGTCAGGAGTGCGATCGCCTCATGAAATCTGTCCTCTCACTTTTCTCCGGCATCGGCGGACTGTGCCACCACGGAATATCAGCCGCAGGTCTATCCCACAAATTCCGAGTCCAGCAATTTGTCGAAATCTCCCCTTATTCTCAATCACAATTGCGCCATGAACAATCAAGAATTCCAATCCACGCAGATATCACCAATTACCACTGCCACCGACGACAGTTCGACATCATCTGCGGCGGATTCCCTTGCCAGGGTACAAGTAACTCAGGAAATAGACTTGGACTTGCGGACTTCAGATCCGCACTTTGGGGAGAACAGTTTCGCATCATCTACCAGTGTAGACCAGCAATCGCTCTCATCGAAAACCCAACAGGGCTACTCTCTAGAGGAATGGCAACAGTCCTCGAAGACCTTTCCCAAATCCGGTACTTATGCGAATGGGAGACTATACCCGCATCCTGCCTGGGCTTGCCGCATGAAAGAGAAAGAGTCTTTATCATTGCCCACCCCAATGGCTTATTCCACCGTCAACAGCCAACCCCCTGGGCAGACCAAATTGGAAATCAGATTACGCAAGTACGGTTCTCTCATGAAGACCGAAGCTTTGAACCCGGCATTCGTGAGGTGGCTTCTGGGATTCCCGTTGGAGTAGCTAAGGCAATCAAGGGCAATTATGATGCCCGTCGCGCTTATGGTTTAAGTTGTTCTCCACGACAGGCTGCGATCGCTTGGAAACGGATTGATTATTTGTGCAGTCTAAAGTCCTGTCAGGAGGCATAAGCATGATTAACCTTGTCCAGACTTTAGAAACTTGCTGGTATATTTCACCACTTTGGGGTAAAGAGATTCCCCCCTTAGAAGTTTTCCTGTTGGAGAAAGTCTACGTCACTACCACCAAATCTTTCGGATAATGATGCGGTGTAGAGTGATTCATGACTTTGGTAGAAGACCTAAACTCAATTACCAAATAAACTACATCGTCATCTGGGAAATTTTCGGATAATGATGCTAAATTACAAATATTGTATATAAATTAATTCTATTCTATGACTAATGAAATTACTGAAAAGCTCAAGCAAGCCTCTGATAGTTTGCTAATGATGAGTGAATCAGAATATCCTTTTGAAACTTTTTTGTGGTCTAATGAAGCGCAAGAACCAATGACCACTCAAAAACTTCTTCACTTAACAGGACATTCCCCAGAAACATCAGTTGAAGAAGTAGAACTAGATTATTTTTTTTCGGAACTGTGCCCAAGAAAAAGAATGGCACGATGAAATACAAAAACAGAATGTACAAAAGTATCAATCACTTGTCAAAATATTAAAAGATAATCTGATTGATATTCATGTTTATCGCATAGGCGCGATAAGTATTGATGTCTATATTGTTGGTAAAACTCCAGATAAAGATTTAGGTGGAATTTCAACAAAAGTTGTAGAAACCTAATTAATCAACCATCAGCCTGTCTATAATTTACAGACAGGCTTTAAATTTTAAGTAAGATGAGTTCCTTACAAATTGTCAATTCTGGATTCAATGACAGATTGAACAGACGAAGAAACATTGGATAACAAATTATACCCCGTATTAGCTTCAATTGAATCAACACTGACTCTGTAGTTTTTCCAGCTATTATTTCTAATTCCCTGCGAATTAGGCATATTGACAGCAATGACTCTGGTGCTAGAAGTGACGCTACTAGCATCAGAATTTGATGAATTTAATACTACAATTACCTTCCAAGTTCTGGCTGGAACTGTAACTTTGCCACCAGCAATTGTGGTTCTTGTTCCATTAGAACCTGTTCCACCAGTACCATAGGAACCCGAAATAATATAGAGTTCTTTCCCCTGGTTTACTAAGTCTCTAGAATAGTTTTCTAGTGCAGCCCAAGGCCCCTGATTATTATCAGGTGACTGAGGAATTATATTCGTCATTAAAAAAGTAGCAGAGTTATTGGTAACTGTATTTGTCCTATCTGCTGAAGCAGTCATGTGCCCCCTGTCAAAACCGCTACCAGTGTAATCAGAAGAAGTGACTCGGTAGCAGCTTGAAGGTAATGTAGTATCTGCGCGAAAATCATCTTGGCGAGGTGCGCTTCCTAGCCATGATGTGTTTAGCTGCCAACTTACCCAATTTGGTGTCCCTCTATAGCAATTGTGAGAAACTGCATATTGAGGTTTGCTCAACAAACGATTACTGTAACTACTGCCAGCATTGCTAGGATTGCCCATTCTTAGATGAACACTTGAGGTTTGGGCTGTTAGTGGATTTTGTAGATAATTAAGCAGAGTGAAAGATATTGCTGTACCAGCAGCAATAGATACAATAGCCCTGAAAAACTGAGACTTTTTCATTTGTTACTATTTATTTGTTTAAACAAACTACAATTCTTTCTGTTAAAGTTACAGAAATTCAGTAAAGCTTGGCGATCGTAATGTAGCTTTGATCGTATAAAAAGAGGTTAAAAAGCAGTAAATATTGCATTAACATCTAGTAATTATTTAGGTGCTTATCTAAAATTAATACAAAGAAACGGTATAAGGCACATATCGAGGTTCGCGCCCAATTACGCGCTATGAAGAAAGTTGCTGGCTTGAATACGTGCCTAAATCAGCTAAATCAAGTTATTCCCATTCTAGTGGTCGAGGTGTCCAATCTTGGAGTGAGGCGATCGATAAATTGTGCCGGGTTAGCATTTCTTGGGCTTTAGCTGCGGCGGCGCTTGCCTCTCTCTCGTTGGGAGATTGGCTAAGTGCGAATAGTTTTCTAATTTTGTCAGCGATTTTTTCTAGTTCTAACACCTGTGTCTGCATTGGTATCACTCAAGCAAGTTTTGAAAGGAAATATCTTTTTTAATATACTTGTGTAAAATGAAAAATGTAGCTAATTTTTATTCATACATAGCAAGCTTTGTAGCAATTATTCCTGCTAAAAACGGATATTAGTGATGAAGCCATGATTACTGAAAATGATGATTCAGTAGATGCAATGAATGAACTAATGAGAAAAATCTCTATTAAAGAAACCCAGCTAAAAATAGCCCAAGAATCGAATCTCATTCAGACTGCTGAAGCGTTAGAAAATCAACTATCGCAATTACAACAAGAAAACGAATATCAGTCCGGGGCATTTCGCGATCGCCGTGACTGATGGCATGGCTGAGTGGATGCCGAATTTTCTGGCTTCATAACTGGCTGCTGCAACCACGCCTCGTTGATTGGGGCTGCCACCGACTACTAACGGTTTTCCTCGGTAGCTAGGGTTGTCCCTCTGCTCTACCGATGCGTAGAAAGCGTCCATGTCTACATGGATAATTTTTCTAGTTCTACCGACAGATTCTTGTCCCAAGGGTAGCTCCACCACAAGCAGTCTCGTTCTTCACCCATTTTCAAGCAAATTAAATCCTAAATTAGAAATCCTATAGTACACTAGCACTAGTCTGAATGAAATTTAGCATATCTGCAAATTATTTAAGGTTTACTAGGACTTTCTGCTATCTGTTTCGACTGGTTTTTCTATTAATGAGTGAGCGTGAGAATGTGGCTGAAATTTGGTATAGCCCCAGATGGAAAATTAGTCTTTGTTGAAGATGTCCCTAGTGGTAAAACTGTGCTTTTATGCCCTTATTGTTACGGTGGGCTAACCGCTAAAAGAGGCAAAGTTAAACAGCATCACTTTGCTCATTCGTCAGCCACCTGCCTACCTGTGGCTACCCGCGATTTCCCAATTTTACCACTGTATGATAGTTTTAATATTTACCTATCGCGTAAAGATTTAGCACAGTTAAAATTGCTTTGGAAAGAATACGGCTCAATTAATTATCCTATCAGCCCTGGATTAGTTACTCCAGGGCTTGTTAAAGCCTTTATGTTCCACAAAAATGTCTACTTAAACCCTCCAGCTTATGAATTTACTAACTTAGGAAAAATTCCTGTTGGAACGTTAGAATTTGATTTTTTTAACCAAGTGCAAGAGCCACTATTGCTTAAAAAGCTGTTAAAACTGGAGCTAGCAGCCAAACACGCTTTATATAAAAATGCAGCAGATAAGTTATATTGCCTTACTGACTTAACACTTTATCGCGCTCAATTTCAACGAATTTTATCTTGTACTCTGTATTTTTTAGAGATTCAAACATCTAAAGGCACTTTGTACAAGATAGGAGTTACCACCAGACCTATCCAACAGCGATTAGCAGAAATAGAAGCAGATTTACTTGACCATTATAAAACTGTTGAAATTCAAATACTTGGAACTTGGACACATCGAGGTAATGTTGAACTATATTTCAAGCACCGTTATCAAAATTTCAATTATCGCATCGGCAGTTTAACTGAGTATTTCAAATTTGGTGCTACCGATGCTAACGCTGTCCTAAGTGAGCTACATGGTATGAAAGCTAAAGTACTTTCTCCAGTTGAGATAGAGATTCTTAAGGACAATATTAGCTTATCTCAAGTTGCTATCTAGCCTATACTCATGCTCTGCAACAGCCAGGTTCCATATTTCTATGCGATCGCACTCACTAGCTTTTTAACTTTTTAACAGTGAACAAGTTATCAGTAGTCTATTTATCCCGCGATCTAAGTCCCCCACCATTTGCTATAAACCTTTGGTGGCGATTCTTTATCCCCCATTAATGCAAAAATAATTGATAATTTTTAACAGTACTGTCTGTTTATCCTATCTACTCAATATTCACAATATGAATATCGACCGATTGCAAGAACTTAAGCGAAA
>JAHCSU010000426.1 GCA_023522315.1 Nostoc sp. CCCryo 231-06 | reverse complement strand
TCAGTGCTTGGTCGTAGGATGCGATCGCTTCTTCATTGCGTCCTAAATTACCTAGCGCAATGCCCCGATTGTTCCAAGCTTCGTGTAAATCTGGTTTAAATTTCAGTGCTTGGTCGTAGGATGCGATCGCTGCTTCATATTCATTAGCAGTAATTAATAAATTTCCCAGTTCAATTAGTAAACGTGGCTTTTGATTATTTGGCTGATGTTTTTCGGTCAGTAAGTCTTGAATTTCTATAACTTTTTCAATTTTTTGTTCAGGAGTGAGTTTCAAATATTCTTCATAGTTTCCTTCCAACAGCAGGCGAGTAGATTCTTGTTCTACCACCTCTGGCGTTGTCGGTAATTCAAACACCCCAGAACGCCAATCAAAGAAATCTGGGGCGCGATGAATAAAATAGTTTATCGAAAATGAACGCAAAAGAAAAACAAAGCTAATGGGAAAATCATCTCTAAAGCGCTCTCGCTGTTGGTTTAAGTGATTTAAAATATGCGGAACACTGGTTAAATTGCTAAATTGTCCTTCTGTAATTTCACCAAAACTTCTTTTTTCATACTTATATAAAGAATATTCCAGACCTTTAATCAATA
>JAHCSU010000425.1 GCA_023522315.1 Nostoc sp. CCCryo 231-06 | reverse complement strand
TTCGATATTATTAAGAAATATATTAGTATTTTAGCACGCTAGGTACGCAAGAACCCTACTAACTCAGAGTAAAGACGAGCATAAAAGTCTGTGCTAGAACCTTCTAAAGGAAACTTGATACTACGAGGTAGACGCTGGGGAAAATAAGAACGTCTCCCATCAGAAAATTCTAAATATTTCCGCCCGGTTTCATCTGTGTGGGCATAATTATCTTTAATAAAAGAGCGAGTGCGTCGCACCATGTAACGCTTCATTAATTCTCGCCAGTCATCAGGGTGTTCGCTTTTTTCAAAGGCAGCTAAAGAACGCACGGAACATTGATGCTTTCTAATAAACTCTAATTCTCCTATAGAACTGCCACCAAGTTCATTAATTAAAGCTTCTGGTCTTAATCCTAAATCTTGGTCTTCTGGTACAAATAGCCGGAGTTGTGCAGAAAGGTCAAGATAACTTTTATTGTAAGGAGTTGCAGATAATAAAATACATTTACTTTCGTTGGCTGTAATATATTCGATTATTGTTCGATAACGTTTACCTTCGCGGTTACGTAAGTTGTGGCTTTCATCAATTAACACAACTCGATAACGCTGGAGTGTTGGTAATTTATTTTGTACTTGACTAATTGGCATAATTTCGCCATGTAACCGATAGTTATCTTTATACTCTTGCCACATTGACACCAAGTTTTTTGGGCAAATAATCAGTGTTTCTAAATAACAATCTTCTTGTAATATCTTAGCTAGGGCGGTTCCAACCAAGGTTTTGCCCAAACCAACCACATCACCCACTAACACGCCACCACGCCTAGTTACATGACGTGCTGCTAGCTGCACAGCGGCTTTTTGGAAATCAAATAAGTTATTAAATTCGCGGGGGATACGAAATTCTGAAAGTCCTGCGATCGCTTCATGGGATAAGTGGTAAGCTATCTTAAGGTAGATGTAGTAAGGTGAGACTAAATCTTGCCTAGCCCAACTCTGATCGATAATTTCAGCCAATTCTTGAGATATATCTACACAACCATAATCTTGCCAGCGATCGCTAAACCACTTTTGCAGTTTATTACAAGCATCGTGGTCTAAAATATCAACATTCAACTCCCCTTGTTTCGCAAGTCCGGGAAGGGTTAAATTACTACTACCCAAGAATCCCACACTTGGAGTATTAGGGTCATTGCGATGCACAAGATATAACTTGGCGTGGAGAGAATGACGCAGAAACAGTTTAATAATTAGTTTCTGAGTTTTTAACTGATGACTTAACCGCCGCAACCCCGCTTCATCTTGATTAGTCGGCGCACCGATAGTCAACTGCTGACGAAATTCCGCCGCCATGCGTTTTTTAAACCGCACGATGGCACTATTGTCAATCCTTCCATCACCACTAATAAAGCTAAACGCCGCATGAACTTCATCACTGGGTAAACTTTGCATCCCAATTAGCAAACGACAACAAGCATTTTCACCACCAACATACTGTTCAATCAAGTCATCAATTCTTCGCCAACCTCTGAGGTTGAAGTAGCCAACACAAAAATCTGCCCGATAAGAGATTTTGAGAGTTTCTCGTAAAATCGGTAGCAGTTGCAAATCTATGTTGTCAAATATCCGGGGCATTATTTAAAACTCGATAAATATTTCGTACCTATGTTATATGAGTAAAAAAATTTTCCAGCCAGAAACAAGAGACGCGATAAATCGCCGTCTGTACAATAATCAGTCCTTTGTAGAGACGGCGATTTATCGCGTCTTCAAAAATTACGATTTATCGCGTCTTCAAAAATTACGATT
>JAHCSU010000424.1 GCA_023522315.1 Nostoc sp. CCCryo 231-06 | reverse complement strand
TTTTGGCAGTTTACCCAGCCCAGTGACGTTGACGACTTTTAAATTGCCATAGTCTGGGCGTTGTTGCTCAATGACTAACACAGGATCATCGATGCCCAATTTGAATTTCAACTCTTGAGATTTGAATGTGGCATCAAGGTAAATATTAAATTGGGCAGAATTGACCAAATCTTGATGCTTGGGATTTCGGCGGTAAATGCTGAGTACACCCCACCCTGACTGAAAACTACCGTCACCTTTCCAAGCTTCAAGAAAGTCAGGCAACCAGTAATTAGGCAAGTCAAGAAACTCCCTACCTGCCGTTCGTGCGCTGTCTTTAACTACCTTTTTGGCAGCATAACGAGCCGCAGAGCTTTTTTTGAGTTGTTTATCTCCGGTAATATCAATAGAGTCTAAATCCTCCAAGAAAGTTAAATCAGGTTCTGAGGCTTGGCGAATGGCTTCGATATCTAAGCCTGTGGGGAAAGGGGGCAGCAGCGCACGGATGCTGGCATCATCAAACCCATAGCGGGAATCAGACTTGAGTTGTTGAGTAAACAGTTGGTGTAAAACTAAGAGGGCAGGTTGCAGCTGTGACATTATATTTGGTTCTAACAGTAGCAGCTTGCCCACAGTGGTTTCAAAATCGTTGCGGTTCACATCAACCGAGCGCACGGGCTTGATGAGTGTGCCTGCTTCTTCCCATAACCGCCCAACAGTGAAAGTTTGGTCAGCAGCGTTAGTTAAGGTGACAGGGGTAGAGTCGGGGTGCGCTCTGAGTTCAGAATAATTTTGAATTGCAGTGCGCTTTTGAAAGCGAAAGCCAAAACCATCACCACTAGCGAAACGGCACTGATTTTTAAGGGAACAACCGCCACAGATGGGACTAATGCCGCTCTCTTCAAAATCAAGGCTAGTAAAATTCTTGTTACGAAATGCGTTAAATAAATAAGTTCTGTGACAATTGCCGTCAGTGTCGGCAGTTTCACCTGCTTTAGTCCACAGTTGAAAGTCCTCACCAGTAGGAGTTTTGCGGGTGGGATCTAGTTTAAAGCCGTTGTGACGCACTGGCAGGTCAACAAAATTCGTCTCAATGGGCAGTGTAGATGGGTTTCTGTGGTTGGCATCTTGGTAAATTAGTTTATCAACGCCAAAGTCAGCCGCCGTCAATTGCCCAGCGTTGTAAGACTTACCTAGTCCTGGGTGAGAATTATCTAAGATTTGCGTCCAGCCTTTGGATACAGCTTCCACCCATGCGGCAATGTGTTCATCCGGCTGGCAAGAGATAGAGATATCGCCTGTAATGTCGGTTTTGAAGGGGATATTGCCCCTTTCGTAGATAATTACATTGGGCG
>JAHCSU010000423.1 GCA_023522315.1 Nostoc sp. CCCryo 231-06 | reverse complement strand
GTAAAAAAGGTTCTTGCTAAAAATCTCCAATTTGCTGCAAAACTACAAAATACTTGGCCAGGATAGAGTCAGTAGCATGATTAAATTACTTGACCAAAACAAAAGCAGCAGCCACAAGACACTACTAATTATCCTGAAGTTCCCTCGCTCGGCGAAATCAGTACTTTTGATGAATTGCTGCTCGTGCCAAAGTTGCCAAACTCGAAATGCAGTGTAAAGTGTACCAATAATTACCACCAAACTTGGGAACCAAAATTTACTGACTATTTGTTCAGTAACAATTTGGATAATAAGAACTAGCAAGTAGAAACCAAAGATTTTGCGAATTTCAGGATACTTAAACCAAATAACAAACGTAATTGTAGGAAGAATAAGCCCAATAGCGATCGCTAATAATATCCAGACTCGAATAAATCTCAGTCCAGCATCGCTATGGAATATTATCCCAACCAGGTGAAGGTGATAGTTATTCAGTAGCAGGCGATGTAACCACCTTTAAAGCTATGAGCGAACAGACAGATGGCAAATATGCACTATTTGAAGTAGTACTTGCACCCCAATTAGGCCCGCCGCCACATATTCATAGTAGAGAAGATGAAGCATTCTATATTCAAGAGGGTTCCATTGAGTTTTATCTTGATGAACAAACAGTTGTAGCAACTCCGGGAACATTCTTGCATTCTCCCAAAGGACAACTCCATAGTTTTAAAAATATTGGTTCTGTACCAGCCAAAATGCTGATTTAGGCTACTCCAGGTGGAATAGAAAAGTTTTTTGCACAAGTCGGAACTAAAGTAGAAAATTCGTCAGTTCCACCGTTACCCATAACTCAAGAAGTCATTGACCGGATATTAGCAACTGCTCCGGAATATGGAATTACAATTGTTCTTCCTGAAGCTGATAATTCTCCATAAAATTGTGGTTTTGATTCAATATCGAAAATAATTGGATATTTGGCAGGGGAAGAATTTTTACTTCTCTACACAAAACATAGAAGAAAAGTGCCAAGACACGATTTATCCTGTGGTCAGAATGTGAAAGTAATAGATGGTTTTACAGCGCATCTTCACATTAAATAGCCGACCTCAAAGGAAAAATAAGGGGTATGCTTGAAGACAGACCCCCATACTAATTATTCTTAATTAAAAATAAAAAGTGTGAGCAGAGGTTTCGTTTCTTCTGCTCACACTTTGGGACTTGCCCTTTGCAAATAACTAAGGACAAATGACTATTACGCTTGTCGTGAGTAGTATTCCACCACAAGTAGTTCGTTAACTTGTAGTGCCACCCATTCCCGCTCAATAACGCTGTTGACTCTACCAACCAACTTATTTTTGTCAAACTCCAAATGACTGGGGAGGTTTGCCAAACCGGGATATTGCAAGTTAGCTTCCACCAACTTCCGTGATTGTGGGCGATCCCTGACCGCAATTACTTCACCAGGACGGCATTGGTAGCTGGCAATATTAACCACACGACCGTTAACAGTTACGTGACCGTGATTTACCAGTTGACGAGCTGCTGGGATAGTCGGGGCTATACCCAAGCGGAAAACGGTATTATCCAAGCGCATTTCTAACAATTGCAACAGCACTTGTCCGGTAGAACCAGTAACACGTCTGGCTTTCCGCACATAGCGCAGCAATTGCTTTTCAGTCAAACCGTAGTTGAAGCGGAGCTTTTGCTTTTCTTCTAGACGGATAGCATACTCAGAGCGCTTCTTACGGTTCTGACCATGCATACCAGGCGGGTAAGCCCGTCTGGCGCTTTTACGAGTCAATCCTGGTAAATCGCCCAAGCGGCGGACAATTCTGAGGCGGGGCCCTCTATATCGGGACATGAGTTTCCTTAATCTAATCCTGTTTAAACTTTACCCAAACATTCCATTTTGACATTCCCCTGATAAAAAATCAGGCGATTCTTGGTTTTTTGAGGGTGCTTGCCTTGGTATGACGTATCCTACCAAAGTAGAGCCATCAACTTTTACGCCAGTTGCTTTAAGTCGGTATCGACACACTAGCTTCCAAGCTTGAATTCCGGCCTGTCACGCCGTACTCCTGCCAATAAGTTTTTTGTGTTTATTTAGTTTCGTAGGCTACTCAATCATCAGATTGGTTTACGCAGTATTCTTACTCTGAAATACTTTTTACGTTGCCTACTTATCTTTCAAACAGTTATATTAACACAATTTCCGACATAATTAATTATGTCTATACCTTGCTCACGCTGAAATTCTTTAATTGCAGAGGATTTTTTAAATATTTGAGTTAGCATAACCTTGGGTGTTTGGAGAATGGCAATGTCAATGAGCAATAAAGCGGTTAATAGAGGTAAGAACAAACAAGCCAGTTCCACCTCCAGGATTTTAACAGTACCAGTTTTGGCTATAGCTGGATGCTTGGCAACGCTCTTACCGAATACAGCGATCGCTGCTTCCTACAACAATGATTATAGTGTCTGTGCGGGTCGCCTCCTAAAAGTGGGTGTAACGGCAGAAGCGGCTTCAGTTGGTTGTGCAGCAGCACTGCGTCCAAGAGATTTGGCCGCTTGCGTGGTTAAAATTGATAAGGAAACCCAAATTGCCGCGACAGATGCGCTTTCTTCTTGTGGGAGGGCCCGGCGTCCTGAGGAGTTAGCTACCTGTGTAGTTGGCGTCAGCTTAAGTACCAAGGAAGAAGCTAATCCGGCAGTTCTAGATTACTGTGGACGTAGTTTGTTACCCGTGCGCTTTGGGCAGTGTGTCGTTGGCTTGCGTAGTCAAATCGACTTTCCCGCTGCACAGGCGTTAGATACTTGTATCAGTGCTGATGATAGTGTTATCGGTGCTTCATCTTCATCTACACCGCCTATAATACCTGCGGGTTCGAGTCCAGGTTTCGAGTCTACCCCATTTCCAACACAACCGAGTGTTCCAACGCAACCGAGTGTTCCAACGCAACCGGTTATTCCAACGCAACCGATTGTTCCAACGCAACCCGGCACGATGAATTAATTACAATCCTTTGTAATTGACTGAGAATACAGGTTAATTAGTAGGATGGGCATTAAAATGTCCACCCTATTAATCTATGACTGAAGCAAAAATATCTATATAAAACCATAATTGTCCTCTACTTGCAAATTATGCAAACTAAACACTTACAATACAAAAGTCACAAGCGATTTTGTGACTTTTGTACTACTATTACTAGTACAGTGTTACAATCTAATATAGATCAACCATCTCCCTACTATTAAGCAACGGACAAAATCAGTGAAAAGCTTATAAAGTAAGCTTTTTGAATTTTACGTAGCGCTACTAGTACAGTCTAGCGGAAATAAATTACCATTTCATTACAGCCAGAAAGCCCACAATTAAAGCATCAGTGACTTTTGACTTGCGGTACTAGTCTTCTCTTTCGCCAAAAACTGTCTGTAAAATTACTGGAATACCCCCGTCTTGGTGATATTTATCTGCCCAGGCACGGATAACTTCATCCAATTCTTCCATAGCCTGCTCCATTTTTTCTGGGAGGATATCAAGTTCTTCAAGTAAGCGCATGGCATTTCGTCGCCGTTCTGCCCAATTTTTCATCATGCGGAAATACCGAGCGGTATCTTCTACCATGATGTAGGTGCGTTCTTGATCGTCTGCGGGGGCATAAAAAGGACGGGTAAGAGCATAGAAGGGCATTCCCCAAGGAGAATCAATGCGTGTTACCGTTCCTGAGTAGAGCAGACGGCGCTTGATATGCTCACCCAAGGCTTCACTCAAAGGCATTTGGTGTTCGGGTGGCAAGTCTTCTTGCGATCGCCTGTGCAAAAACTCAATCAAATCCAGAAACTCAAAAGAGCTAACTAGCTGGGCATCTGGTAAGTTACTTGGAAGTTTTTGCTCAATTTGTCTTTTTTCTTCACTTGTCAGACTAGTACCAGGAACGCGCGATCGTCCCGGTTGCCAAGGATACTTTTCTAGCCAGACATAAGGCAATTGAATTAAATAGCGCGGTTCCTGAGAACCCAGCATCTTTAATAATTTGCCTTCTGTTAGAGCCTGTCTGACTTCTTCTACAATAATTTTTACCCGTTTCGGCTCCAGGTGGTGCAAATGCCCTGTCATCCGCAGGTTTTGTCCCTGCTCTAGATAGGTCATGTAAATTGCACATTTTGCTGCTGTTGCGGCTGCGTCTAAAAATGCCCCATGCCTGTGCCCACTCGTCCGCATGGCACTAAAAGCCAGATAAAGCATGATCTGATCCATCGCACTGGGGTCAAGACGTTTGATCAGATCTATGTCGTTACTCATATTACAGACAATTGAATAGCACGTTTACAGAATTTTTAATCGATTGAAAATAGGTAGTATACACCTGGCTGAAGGCGATATTTTCACTTCAGACTATATTAGTATGCGATAACTATGAAATCCGTGGTAGCCCAAACTACAATTTTTGCATATTTTCTGATATTAAGGCAGATTTAGTTGTGGTTACTATAACTGTCTTTGCATCTGACCAGAAAATTACAGACATCACCAAGTTCAGCTTGACGACCGTTTCCGTCCCAAAAGTCAACTGTGTTGCAAGTAATCTATAAAGCCTTTAAGTTCTCTGAGTTTTTTTATCTTTCTAGAGCAACAACGTCAAGCTATTTACACCTTAATTATGGCACTATGCCGACTCGGAGTAAAAACTAGTTTGCATGGTTCATCTGGGATATCTATTACTTGAGAAAGATGGCTTTTATTCAGCTTTAGTGAATTATTTTTAGCACACAAATGACTAGAAATAAGTGGGAATTGTCTAGAAAGAAATCGCTTCCCAGATGTAGAAACATTCAGAGGTTGAGCCACACGGCTCGTTGCGAACTATCATCTTATTCACAACTTCCAGTGATGTCTCACCAGTATAAGCCGTTGGCTTGAGGGAAGATAGTAGACATCAAGTAGAGCAATTAATTCCAATTTCCAAAATACCTGTTCTTTTTTCAATTCTCGTTCTTTATCATATCATTGTTTTTTCAGTTTGTAATAAATTTATGTATTTTACAATTTATAAATAATGCCTATTTAAATAATTTATATTCTTGCTAAACCAAGATTTGATGATATTGTCTTCTTCCTATTAAATCCGATTCTTAATTATCTTTTTGTGTTGATAATTTTACACAGAAAGCCTCGATTGACTCTGAATTAATTGCATAGTTATTACACTTTCTTGATTATGCTAATAGCCGAATAATTAGCTATTAGTTAAATCCAAATAAATAAAACATAATGGATTTTATAATTATTTAGATATTTTTTTCATGAAAGAATTTTAAATTTTCATGATTTAACTAATTCATTGGCTACTTTTAAGTATATTTTTACCTCACTGTTTTATATATTTGAGAAGGTTGAATTGCGTAAATAAAAAGAAGAGAATCAGCAGCAAGCTACGATATAAGCTTCTTTCTCTAAACGTCTGGGCGATCGCATACCAAATTCACTACTACAGACCGACATAAATAAAGATACCATCTCACCAAACAGAATAAGTAAATGGGCGCGAATAATTAAAGGTTTGGAGTAAGCGGCTTCAGCCCTATTTTAAGGTCTAAAGGTCTTACCAGAACTCAATTTAATTAATTTTACATTACGTAACATAGTTTAATTTATTCTTTCCCACTTACTGAGTCTACCACGCTTAAAAACCGGGTTACTCTAAATACTTGTGCTACTTTTTCATCTCCTAACGTGCTGCAATGGTCTTAACTCCTTGCCAATCTCCTCTCTGAGCAAGTACTTGTGCTAAATTGCTTGAGTCAGTACTACTCGTACTGCTTACATATACGTGTTTTCTCTACCTGTATCAGGCTAAATCCCTAAAAAAAGATTACAAGTCAAGTTACAGCACTTCCCGAAGTTATGAGGTACACTAATTAATCGAATTATCGTTTGTA
>JAHCSU010000422.1 GCA_023522315.1 Nostoc sp. CCCryo 231-06 | reverse complement strand
ATCTCCCTAGATATTTCCAAAGACTGCTGGTGGAAGTCAATCGCCCGTTGGTACTGTCCCAGGGAGTTGTAAGCATTGCCCAAATTAGCTAAGGATTTGCCTTCAGAATTGCGATCGCCTATCTCCCTAGATATTTCCAAAGACTGCTGGTGGAAGTCAATCGCCCGTTGGTACTGTCCCAGGGAGTTGTAAGCATTGCCTAATGAAGCGAGAGAAGCCCGATAATTCCAATTTTCTCTATCGCCAATATCTTTCCATTTACTTACCAACTGTCCATATAATTCTATTTGGTCTGCATAATGACCCCGCAAGAATAAAAAATTATCGCAATTCCAAAGCGCATCAAAGGCAGAGTCATAATTTTGCAACTGATAAAAGTGATGAAAGATTTCCAAGTATTCTTTAACATCATCTTTTGTTGTCCAGGGGGGTTGTTTAGCAATTGAGCGATAATAATCAATGGCTCGTTGATGCGCCTCTGTGCGATCGCCAGCCTGATACCGCACATATTCCAAAACCACGGGCTGAAATTCAAATCGCCGCTTCCCATTAAGCTTTTCTACCAACAAAGAACGCTTAACCAGATTCCTCAATTCTCCCTCAATCTCGGCTGCTGAACTTCCCGGTAACATAGCCACTGCTGCTGCACTCTCAACCGCACCACGATAAACACTAATATTCAGCAATAACGCCTTTTGTAATTCATTCAACCGATTAAAACTGGCATCCAACACCAACACCATCCCCACATTTTCCCGGTGATGGATACCTACCACTTGGGAATCTGTCAACAACTGCTGCAAATTCCCTAAGCCTAAATCTGCTAATCTGCTTAAATCGGGATCTTGTGAATATTCTTCCTTTAATAAGTCTGCTACCAATCTCAACAGTAGGGGATGCCCATCTACTAATTCCACAAACTGCGTTAAATCTCCGCGAATGCCTAATGCAGTTAACAGTGCTACCCCTTCATCTACTTGCAAACCTTTCAGGGGTAGCCACTCAAAGCCTTTTAATTCTGGTCTTTCCCTGGTGGTGACTAACACCTTACTATTACCGCCATGTTCCACCCATGCTTGGAAAAAGTCGCCGTAAAATAGACTTCCCCACTGTCTATCAGGTTGTAATAAACTCTCCAGGTTGTCAATAATCAGTAAAAATTGCCCAGAACGTAAACACCTAACTAGCGCCTCTACTAACTGCGCTTCTTGTTCTGGAACGGGAAAGCCAAACTCTGTGAGGACTTGGCGGGCTAAATCGCTAAAACCTGCCCCGTTACTGACATCAGCCCAAAATCGCTTGGGGAAACCGGCAATTTCATCATAAATTTTCGTAGCCAGCATCGATTTACCTGTGCCACCGATGCCTTCTATACCAATTAAAAAGGTATTTTCATCAGTTAACCATTGCTGTATTTGGGCGATTTCTGCTGTTCTTCCTTGCCAGTAAGCCAAACTTTTACCGGGATTCCCTGCTTTGAGAACCCCCGGCGATTCTGCCTTACTACCACTTTCTAGATGAACGAGAAATTGAACTTGTCCTGCGTTCAGATGAAAATTTTCTGCATCAACACTACCAATTTGAGTGAATTTACTCTCATCTTGAGCAGTTCCCTCCATCTTGATGACTTTTGGGTTACTGGGGTTTGGTTCTTCCGCCATAGTTACTCAGCACAGATACAAATTTTGCTGGGTGTTGTCGTTGTGAACTCGGAAGTTGGTGCTTAGAACTCGAAACTTGATGTTCAGAACTCGAAACTTGGTGTTCAGAACTCGGAAGTTGGTGTTCAGAACTTGAAACTTGGTGTTCAGAACTCGGAAGTTGGTGTTCGGAACTCGAAACTTGATGTTCAGAACTCGAAACTTGATGTTCAGAACTCGAAGCTTGGTGTTTGGAACTATTTTACTGGCAGATTGTACTACCAAATGAGCGCGATCGCACTCAATATGGTTTGGTTAAGGCAAGAGACGCGATAAATCGCCGTCTCTACAAAGGGCTGCGTTTAAAAATTCACTTCATTAGCGTCAATCTTCCCGATTTGATTGACTTTACTCTGATCGTAAGCATTAGCACTCAACTGAATATTGTCTCCGGGTTTGTCAGTCGATGCTTGCAAAATCTTAGCTATTTCTTCTGCAAGTGCTGTATCCGCTTCTAAAATCTTCTTGAGTTGCACTCGCAAACTTGCTTGTAAATCCTCATCCTCTGGCTTTTGCGCCACATCCGTTGCTGCTTCTTTCGCTGCTTCCTTAGCTTCTACTTTTGGATGTAACTTAGCCCAAATAGCTTTGGCTTTATTCCACACATCCTCACCTACTTTCTGTGATGCCCCTTCTACGGCTTTATTACCCACATTCAACAGAAATGGCAGACAGGGAGCGAGAAATTTAACGAGTAGAGCTATATCCATTGGTTTATGATGTCTATCTCAGAAATGTACATTTTTACTGAGTATATTAACGCTTTTTCCCCTATCACCTTGATTCTTTTACTTTGACGCGAAATTTAGCCCAATAATCTCAATGCTTGTAAGTAGGTAGGCGTAATTAAATATAAGATCAAACCTCACCCTCAATCCCTCTCCTTAGTAAGGAGAGGGAAGCCGGAGGCAGGATGAGGTTTTATATTTAATTTGACCCACTTACTTAACAACTCTTCTATGAATGTTTTTATCTCAGACAACAGGGAGAAATAAGAAGAAGCCTCCAGGGAAGTTTCATTTTTCTCCGAAGATCGCAAAAATTTTTCATGCAACAAGAAAAATTTACTTATTCTATTGTTAAATTTTGTAAATTTGATGTCTTCAAGACTAGAAACCTGATATCTAGATAGCTAAACTAACAAACAGTGCATCTGTACTGTTAATTATTAAAAGTAGATGTGGCGCTATAGGGTGAATGATCCCAGTACAACTTATCCTCAAAAACTTTCTTAGTTACCGTGATGCAACTTTAGATTTTCGCGGTTTGCATACGGCTTGTATTTGTGGTTCCAATGGTGCGGGTAAATCTTCACTTCTGGAAGCAATCACTTGGGCGATTTGGGGTGAAAGCCGTGCTACTGCTGAAGATGATGTCATCTATTCTGGCGCGAAAGAAGTTCGGGTTGATTTTACTTTCCAAAGTAACCAGCAAAAATATCGGGTGATTCGTACCCGAATTCGGGGAGGTACTAGTGTCCTCGAATTTCAAATAGAAATACCATCTGGGTTTCGCTCACTCACTGGCAAAGGGGTAAGAGCAACCCAAGATTTGATTTTAGAACACATCAAGCTCGATTATGATACTTTTATTAACTCTGCTTACTTACGTCAAGGCCGTGCAGATGAGTTCATGCTCAAACGCCCGACGGAACGCAAAGAAATTTTAGCGGAGTTGTTGAAACTCAATCAGTACGATGATTTGGAAGAACGAGCAAAGGAATCTTCTCGTCAGTTGAAAGCAAGGGCAGTAGAGTTAGAGCGCTCTTTGGAGTCGATAAAAATTCAGTTGCAACAACGCGAGACAACCCAAGCGCAAAGAGTGGAGTTAGAAGCCGAACTCAACCAATTGCAACAGGTGCAAGCTTTTGATAATATTCAATTACAAAGTTTGCAAGTTGTCCAGCACCAGCGCCAAAATTGGGAACAACAACTCAGCTTTGTGAAGCAGCAATACCAAAATCTTACCCAAGATTGCGATCGCCTCCAACAAGAACAATCAGCTATTGGCTCTCAACTATCAGATTTACAAAAAATATTACACCAAGAAGCTGAGATTAAAGCTGGATACGCCCAATATCAAAGTCTCCAATCTCAAGAAGAAGCCTTTGCTGCCAAATTTGAAGAATACACCCGCGCTGGGCAGACTCGCCAACAAAAGCAACAACAGCTTACCAAACAAATTCACGAAATCGAACGGCAACTGCAACAAGCCCAAGCCCAAATTGAAGCTTTGCAGCAACAAGAGCGAGATATTCAGCAAACTCTGACTAAATCAGGTGAAGTAGAAGCTGCTTTGTCACAACTAACCGCAGCCCGTCACCATGTTGCTCGCCTAGATCAGCTGCAAATGCAAGTTACTCCCTTGTTGCAACAACGAGCAACTTTACAAAGCCAACTCGATCGCACTCATGCTGGTTTAGTAGCGCGACTTGAACAAATACAAAATACTGAGAACCAATTGCAACGCCAGCACCGCCGCCAACCGCAACTGCAACAAGCGGTGATGGATGTAGCGATTAAGATTGAGGAATTGGAGAAAAAGCGGGTTTATCTGCAACGAGTGCAGGAAAAAGGGCAAGAAAGACGGCACTTTATCGAACGTCTACAAGCTCATCAACGGGATTATGAAAAACTGCTGGGAGAATTAGAGCAGAAATTGCAAATGCTGCAAAATCCTGAAGCGCTTTGTCCATTATGCGAACGCCCTTTAGATGAACATCACTGGAGTCGGGTGGTGGAAAAAACCCAGGCTGAGTTAGAGGATACCCAAGGGCAGTTTTGGGTAGTGCGGGAACAAATGGCTGTGTCAGACAGAGAAATTCAAGTACTTAGGCAGGAATATCGAGAAATTTCCCAACAATTGGCGGGCTACGATGGTTTACGCGAACAACGGGGACAGTTAGCAGCACAGTTAGAAGCTACAACTGATGTCCAACAACAGTTACAACAAATTGCTGCTGAAAAACAACATTTAGAGCGATCGCTCCAAGCTGGTGATTACGCTCCCGATAAACAAGCCGAACTCCGGCAGCTAGACCAATATCTGCAACAAGCTAATTATAATGAACAAGATCACGCCCTCGCCCGGAGTGAAGTTGAGCGTTGGCGATGGGCAGAAATTAAACAAGGACAAATTAAAGATGCGACTAAGCGACAAGCGCAACTATTAGCCCGAAAACCAGAATTACAATCCCAAATTGCTCAATTACAAACCAGAATCCAGCAGGATCAGATTGATTCTGAATGTGCTAAACATATCGCGGCTCTTGAACGTCACATTGCCGAAATTGGCTATAGTTCCGAGCAGCACAATAATCTGCGGATAGCTGTAAAGAAAGCTCAATCTTGGCATTTGCGGTATCAACAACTGCTATCAGCCCAGCAGCAGTATCCCCAACTCCAGACGAGATTGCAAGAGTTAGAGGAATCCAGAAGTGCCAGAGTAACGGAGCGGCAAAAACTTGGCGGACAAATCGAAAGCATTATCCAGCAATTACAAGCAACAGCTAACCCATCTGCCCAAATTCAAGCTTTAGAGCAGCAGTTAGCGATACGCAGACGGCAACTCGATGAGCAGATAGCTAAGTTGGGACGTTTAGAACAGCTGGCGCATCAACTGGAAACATTGCAAATTCAGTATGAACAACAGCAGCAGCAATTACAATCTTGCAAACAGGAATATCGTATTTATCAGGAATTAACGCAAGCTTTTGGTAAAAATGGTATCCAAGCACTGATGATTGAGAATGTGTTACCGCAACTGGAAGCCGAGACAAATCAACTACTTTCGCGGCTGAGTGGTAATCAATTTCATGTACAATTTATTACTCAAAAAGCTGGACGCAGTGCTAAATCAACCAAGAAAAATGCCAAGTTGATAGATACCCTAGATATTTTAATCGCCGATTCTAGAGGAACGCGATCTTATGAAACTTACTCTGGTGGAGAAGCCTTTAGAATTAACTTTGCCATCCGTTTGGCTTTGGCGAAATTATTAGCGCAACGGGCGGGGGCGGCGTTGCAATTGTTGATTGTGGATGAAGGTTTTGGTACACAGGATGCCGAAGGATGCGATCGCTTGATTGCAGCGATTAATGCGATCTCCTCCGATTTCGCCTGCATCCTCACTGTCACCCACATGCCCCACCTCAAAGAAGCTTTCCAAGCCAGGATTGAGGTTAATAAAACTCAAGAAGGTTCGCAGTTGAGTTTGTCAATTTAACAGGAAGAATTCAGGAGTCAGAAGCCAGAATTCCGAATTGAATTCTGTGTGACTGCCGGATAAATGGGCTGAATTCCCGCCTAATTGATTCTGAATTCTGAATTCTGTATTCTGAATCCTTCTTCAATTGTATTTTACCCGTGCATCAAGACCATAAGAGCGGAGCATTTTTGATCGTGTTTCTGCTTGTGCGCGATCGCTAAATGCCCCAGCATTCACATAATCCCCTAGATGAGATTGTTCCGTGACAGCATCAGGTATATATTGTTGCACTTTAATCAGAGTATCATTATTGGAAATTGGCACTATTACTCTGTAGGGATTATTAGCAACTAATGTGTTGCCATTAGTCACAGGTACAACGTAGCCATTGGTAGGAGGTAATGCATAGCGATTAGTTTGAGGTGCTATATAGTCATTAGTCTCAGTATAATTGCCCCCAGTAGAGCTATTCAGCCCTAATGCTTGCCAAGTTTGCCAATCTACATTTCCAGTAGAATTCAGTCGAGATGACTGCTGGAATGCAATCACAGATTCTCTGGTGTAATCGCTGAAAAAGCCATCAGGATTGGTATTAGAGAAACCCAACTGCGATAAACGCTCTTGAACTAATCTGACATTCTCTCCCTGATCGCCTACAGTCAGATAACTTCTGCTCGGTTGTTGAGTAATAGATCCACCTGTGGAGGCTCTACGCACTGCCTCCAAAACTTGAGCATTGGCGATGCCATCAACAGGTAGGCGATAATTTCGCTGGAATGCAATTACAGCTTCTCTAGTCATTGGGCCAATATTCCCAGTGGGATTAGTATTAAAAAAACCTAGCTGCTGCAAACGCGCTTGTAGTTCTCTGACTTGTTGAGTCGAGAGACTTGATCTCGCTATAGTCGGAGAAGAACCCAGTAGTGCGTTCCAAGTTTGTTGATTCACAATCCCGTTACCAGATATGCGATAATTTCGCTGGAATGCAATTACAGCATTTCTGGTCATTGGGCCAAAATTCCCAGTGGGATTAGCATTCAAGTAGCCTAACTGCCGCAAACGCTGTTGTAACCTTGTGACGGCTGCACCAGTTTTGCCTTGAGAGAGAACAGGATATTGACCACTACTGGTATTCCTGCTAGAAGTTCTACTTTGACATGCTCGTTGCAAGGCTCTTTGAGTACTAGCACCCACAACACCATCAGCAGTGATTCTATTAGCTTGCTGAAATTTAATTACAGCATTCTGAGTCAAGCTAGCAAACTTGCCACTCACCGGGCCGTTAAAGTAGCCTAACTTTTTTAAACACCTCTGGCTACTGCTAACATCAGCGCCATTACTTCCTATTTTCTGAAGTGCTAAAGCTTGTCCAGCGATACTCAGAAGCCCCGTAATCAGTGCCACAGACAGAAGACGCATCGGCGCACCACTAGATAACTTTTTCCAATTCAAAAATTTGAAATTAGCTACGGTAGGAACAACCTTGACGCTTTTGGATGCCTCGTAGACTGAGGCAAGCTTGGTTAAATAGCTATCTACCCCTGTTTCCACTTGTTTTTTAAAGTTATGACTACACCTAATTATATGACTTGCTCTGTGTTGTGTTGGTTTTGTGTATGGTTCTTTATAAGTAATTAACCAGAAGAGGCAGGGGGGGAGGGCAGCTGCTCTTGCAAGGGTTTCAGAGCAACTAAATTTATGCGAAAGTTGCAAATTATTGTTATCGCTCTGGTTGTTGTGTATCCTCTGGTTTTTCATCAACCTTTTGAGTATTACCTGCTTTCACCCAACCTTCTTGTTCGCTACCTTCCAAACGAATTTTTTGCCAGGATTTATCTTGGTTTTCTTCCAAGATAATAATTTTTTGATTAAAAGCAACCCCACCAATCTTTTCAGCTTCTTGATTTGGTTGCGATCGCAAACTCAAGCCTTGAGCCCAACTAACACGCCCTCGGTAAGCTCCTGATGGCAATGGTTTTGGTGATGGGGTAGCGTTTGGTGATTCTGTGGGAGTAGAGGTTGAGTTTAATGACGATTCAGCCTTTGTCCCAGGTGTAAGAGTGGGTTTAGCTCCTCCAGGCTCAGTTGCTTTGGGAGCTTGGGCTTTCACCGAGGGACTATCGTTGGAAAAAACGGGTTTGGCAGGGGGTATGCCGGTGCGATTCATGAAATAGAGTCCAATTGCAACGCCGCCACCTATTAGCACAGCGATCGCTAAGAAAAACCCAAGTATAAACTTTGTTAAGCCAGACAACATAGTTAAAACCTGATCACCAGTGGTCAATAGTCAATAATAATTCATGATTAACTGTTGACTATTGACTAGCAATTATTAACTAACCAATTATTGTAGCTACTGCTGAATGTATTCACGGATTACGCCGGAGGCGTTCACTTAAAGGATTGTGTTTAGATGCTAAACGCGCTCTCCCAGCAGCCGCCCATTCTTGGAGTTGCTGAATTTGCTCTACAGCAGTTCGCGCCAAGGGGATAATCTGACTGGCTGATTCTAAAATGTCATCAGTAGCAAAATCGCGGTTTTGGCTAAATCCAATATGCATCGCTTCAATTAAAGTTTGCTCAATCTCTGCCCCAGAGAAATCGGGCGTTTCATAAGCTAACCTTTCGATGTCATAACTTTTTAAGTTATGGGGGCGCAATCGGGATAAATGAACATCATAAATTGCTTTTCTCTCTTCTTGGGTGGGCAATCCCACAAAGAAAATTTCATCAAATCGCCCCTTACGGAGCATTTCCGGCGGTAAAGCTTGGATGTCGTTGGCGGTGGCGACGACAAAAACGGGTGAGCTTTTTTCGGCTAGCCAGTTAATAAAAGTACCAAACACCCGGCTGGCTGTTCCGGCATCACCTTTGCTACCAACTCCGGCAAAGGCTTTATCTATTTCATCAATCCACAAAATACAGGGAGCAAGGGCTTCAGCTACTTGGATCATTTGCCGAGTCCGAGATTCTGATTCACCCACCAAGCCACCAAATAACCTTCCCACATCCAAACGTAACAAGGGTAAATGCCAGTGATGAGCGATCGCTTTTGCCGTTAACGATTTACCAGTTCCCTGAATACCCACCAACATTAAACCACGGGGGTGCGGTAATCCGTACTGTCGCGCCTTATCAGTAAATGAGCCTCCCCGGCGGATCAACCAGTCTTTGAGGTTATCCAGTCCGCCGATATCAGAAATTTGCTCAGTGGCGGGGTAGAAGTCCAAGATTTGGGTTTGGCGGATAGTTTGGCGCTTTTCTTCCAAAACGAGATCCACATCTTCTGGTTGCAATTCTCCGTGGGTAGCGATCGCCTTTGCCAAAACTCGGCGAATCCGTTCCATCGAAAGTCCTTGACAAGAGCGCACCAAATCATCTAAAACTTTGCCAGAAAGGGAGTTACCAGTACTTTGTAGTAAGCGTTCCACCTCAGTTTTAATTTCTGGGGCGGCGGGTAAGGGAAACTCAACGACTGTTAAAACTTCGGTTAAGTCGTCAGGGATGGCGATGCGTGGCGATAGTAGGACAATATTTTTTGGTTGTGACTTGAGAAGTCTCGACAGATTGCGGAGTTTGCGAGCGATCGCTACATCATCTAAAAAGCGATGATAATCTCGGAGAATCAATACTGCTGGCGCGGAAGCTGGTAATTTTTCGATAAATTCTAAAGCTTGCAACGGGTTACGTCGCCCAAACCCAGCATCATTGGGGTTTCCTTGATAGCCATCGACAAAATCCCAAGTATAAACAGGGCGATTACCCTGGTTGGTTGCTTCTTCCCGAATAGCTGCTTCTACCCGTTCTTCCTCATAGGTGGGAATATAAATTAAGGGGTAGCGGGCGCGTAGCAGCAGTTTAAACTCTTCACGGAAGTTCATATTTGGCTGTGGTTATTAGTTATTCTCTCATTGTTCAGGTTTGTATTGTGTCTAACAAGTAAAAACGAATATATCTCTCGTTACCTGATACCAACTAATGAAACTTGAATAAGCTCTTTACATAAAAGTTGAAGCAGAGCCGCAAAGCTTGCATCCACATGTGGAAACTGGGAACAAGTGAATTTACACTACCATCCGGGTATGTAGTAATTAGCTTACTATATACGCAAATTTTTTTAATATTCGGGAAAGTTATCTGCTCAATCTGGATTAGAGCTTAAATAAAATTATGTTTTTCCCGAGCAAATAAAATGACAGAAAATAACTCACAACCCAAAAACACTGGAGGAATGTCCCTCAACATTGGCGGTGGTCAATTTTCAGGTGTTCAAGTTGGACAAGCTGCTGGCGACATGACCCAAAATCAGCAAAATACTCAGGGTGGGGCTGAGAAAGAATTGACTTTACCTGAGGTTGCGGAATTAATGGCACAAATTGAATCCATATTCCGTAATTCAGATTTACCAGAAGACCAAAAGAAACAAGCACTGAAACATCTGGATTATGCAACCGATGCAGTTAAGGAAAAAGAACCAGACAAAAACACTGCGGTAACAAGTTTGCAAAAAGCTAGTAAAGTCCTCAAAGAAGCGAACGAAACATTTGATGCAGGGCAAGGGATTTGGAAAAACTTAGAGCCAATTGCCAAACAATTAGCTCCTTGGTTAGGAGTTGCAGTTAAAAGTCTTTTATTTTTTACATAAAAAAAGGTTATGAATCAACAACCACAGCCACTTCAAAATTTGAATATTGATGGTGCTTTGATTCGAGAAGCTCAAATTGGACAGGCTGGACGCGACTTGCACCAAATTCAGTACCTAACTGTGAATGAAAGCTTTAGCCTAGCTAAACTAATAGGTCACAGGCAGGTAAAACCTCCTTCAGGGAAAGAGGAGTACCGTTTCCGAGAAGTTTTACTTAATAAAGTCAAACAGTATTGGATTAAAGGCGTACTAGAAAAATCTTTGTATACCAAAGGTCTAATTGATTTGGGATTAGAAGAACGATTAGACGCAGTAAAGCGCCCATCTAGCATTGTTCAAGAAATTCCTAATGAGTCTGGGCAAACCTTACCTGAAGGTAAAAGTGTCTCTGATGTTTTCAATCAGATGGGAAAAGGACGAACTTTACTGATTTTAGGAGAACCCGGCGCGGGTAAAACGATCACTCTCCTGAAGCTGGCACAAGAATTAATTGCTCGTACCGAAAAAGATTTGAGCCAGCCTATTCCGGTAGTGCTGAACTTATCTTCTTGGGGGAATAAGCAGCAAACAATTGGTGATTGGCTGATTGAGGAATTGAATAGTACATATCAAATTTCTAAGGCCCTTGGTAAAGTCTGGATTGAAGATCAACAACTATTACTGCTGTTAGATGGATTAGATGAGGTGAAAATTGAGCGTCGGGAAACCTGCATTCGAGCCATCAACGAATTCATGCAAGAACATGGGTTGATCGAGATTGTGGTGACAAGCCGTATCCGAGATTATGAGGCTCTCTCTACTCGTTTACAATTGCAAGGTGCTATCTGCATCCAATCTTTGACATTTCAGCAAGTTAACCAATATTTAGACAGGGCTGGTGAACAACTGGAAGCAGTAAAAACATTGCTTCAACAAGACACTACGTTGCAAGAGTTAGCCAAGTCTCCCCTGACTTTAAGTGTTATGACCCTGGCTTATAAAGGTAAGAAGCTTGAAGATTTACCCAATACAGGTTCTAAAGAAGAACGCCGAAAGCACCTATTTGATACTTATATTGAACGGATGTTTAAGCGTCGTAAGTATGAACCAAGATACTCAAAAGTACAAGCAATGCGCTGGCTAATTTGGCTAGCACAACAGATGTATCAGAAGTCTCAAACGGTCTTTCTTATTGAAAGAATACAGCCTACATGGTTGTCAAATCGAGCGCAAAAAATACTTTATAAAATTGCAAATTGTCTGCTTGGAGTAATCATTTGTGGATTAATCGGCTGGCAAATACATCAATCACCCGGGGCGTTAATTGGTGTAATTACGGCTGGAATACCTTTAACTTGGAGTCCGGTAGAAATCAAACCAGTTGAAACTTTGAAATGGTCTTGGCAAGAAGCCAAAAAGTTTTTGAAGAATGGACTACCAGGTGGATTAGTTTTGGGGCTGATTGTAGGACTGTTTTTTAAGCTAGTTAAGACTCCATTTGATCTCAAAACTGGGCTGCAATTAGTTGATACTCCATTTGATCTCAAAACTGGGCTGCAATTAGGTTTACTATACGGGCTAATTGATGGACTGATTTTAGGATTGTTAGGTGGACTGAGAGGCCCAGAGATAGCGATAAGAACAATTCCTAACCAAGGGATATGGAACTCAGCAAAGAATGCCCTGATCATGGGATTTATCGGGGGATTAATTGGCGGATTATTTGGGAGATTAATTGGTGAACAAATCTTCGGAAAAATTAAATGGATGCAATTGTGTTTAGTGTTTGGGCTTGTAGCTGGGCTTGTGTTTGGGGGTGGTCAAGCCTGCCTACAACACTTTACCTTACGCCTCTTTCTTTACAGACAAAATTCCATACCTCGAAACTATGTCCGCTTTTTGGAATATGCTACTGAACACATCTTTTTGCAAAAAGTTGGAGGCAGTTACATTTTTATCCATCGAATGTTGCTGGAGCATTTTGCCCAAATGGAGCCAGTATTTATTCAACCAACTCCACAACCAATTCATCAGTCTACTAATAGGAGTAATGCACTCACTGAATTTAATTCACCCAACAGTTTTAATAGAGACACTCCATCTCAAATTCCAGTTGAAAAAAATATAGTATGTACCAATTGTAGTCGCAATAATCCGGTTACTTTCAACTTCTGTACCAAGTGTGGGAGACGATTAAATCAACCAATTAGCCGAGACTAAACTAAGGATAGCCATAATGATAAATAAAGAACATTATTTGCCACTTTGTGTTTATTATATTATGGCTAACTGCTTTCAGTTGCTGGCTTTACTGTGTACCCAAGAGCTATAGCAAGCCTGAAGCATTCGTAAGAAACAAGATCCCCCACAACTTTTACGAAGTCGGGGATCTACGGATTGCAATTCTTACAAATCAAATACGATTGCTATGTAAAACAATAAGCCTGTGTAGACAGGCTTAGTTCGTGTAGGCACAGACTTACTTGAGTCTGACGGAATTACCAAATTACTATCCAGGAAGTTGTTTTTTCAGTGCTTCCAGAGAAGCCCAACGGTTATCAACTGGAGTTTCAGGACTATCAGAAGTATCAGCAGTACTACTTACAGGAATACCTGGACAATTGCGATCGCACAACTGGCGCAGAGGTACTGCCAAGCACATCTGCTCATACAGCCATTCGTTGGGAGAAAAATAACCATCGGGTGGTAGGGTTTCCAGCAACTCTTCCATAATCACTTCCCTTTCTAGGGGCAAGTCATTTACTTGATTTGCAGTTTCGTCTAACCAGATGACTTCCTTCGTATCAAGCCCTAAGCGGCGATTGTATTGCTGCAAACAGCGGTTGCAGGTACAAGTAATAATTGTTTCTGCCTGAGCGGACACTTCCAGATAACTGCCATGATGCTGCACGCGCACATGACCGCGAACTGGTGTCAACGTTTCCAGACCAGGCAGAAATTCCTCAACTTGAACTTCCTCTGTCCGCTCCGGGGCTTTAGTTAGCTGCGGAATATAAATTGCGTCCATAGGATTTGTGAGACATCCTCACGAAAATTAATGGTCATTATCAGCAATAATACTGATACTACATCTTTATTTTAGCTTTTAGGAACAAGAGAAATTTTGAAATTATATTGAGCCTTCAATTAACCCTTGTACAGACGCGATTAATCGCGTCTCTCTTCTTCCAAAGAAACTGGCTGCACAACTAGATGACGATGTGGCTCTTTACCCCGACTGAAGGTTTCCAAATCTCCAAATTCCTTCAAGAAAGTATGGATTTGTCGCCTTTCAGCAGAACTGAGAGATTTGATTTCCACTTCTCTACCAGAAAAGCGCACTTCATCGGCTGCTGCTTCTGCTAATGCGCGAATTTCGGCTTCTCTTTTAACCCGGTAGCCATTTAACTCAATAGTGTAAGAGGCTTGTTCTTCCGGGGGTTGACTCAGGTTTAAAACCGAATTTGCTAGATACTGAATCGCATCTAACACAGAACCATCAGCACCAATTAATCCCTGGATTTGTTCTGTCGTCAAATTAGTTTGGTCAATTGTTAACCAGTAGTTATCTGGTTCTGGGGAATCGCCGTCTTGAGATTGGGCAGTTTCTAAATGACCCTGAATTTCAGAAGGTATTCCAGTGAGTTCCAGCAGGGATTTTAACCACTGCTGACCTCGCTGCATGGAAATATTGCTCATGATCCCCCTGTTGCCTTTTTCTTGGCACTTTTTGGTTCAAAAGGCAATGCCTTTTGTTCTGCCACTACTGCTTCTTTTTCCTGGGTTGCTACGATTTTTTGCAGTTCTTCTGGTAGAGGTTCGCGGGAGAGAAGATAAGTTTGTGCGGTTTGGAAAATATTACCAATCACCATATACATCAGCACCCCAGCTGGTAGGGGGAAAAACAAAAACATCCCAGAAAAGATTACTGGGGTGATTTTGTTAACTGTATCCTGCTGCGGATTGCCACCACTGGAATTTTGCCCAGATAGCATTTGGCTAACATAAAGGCTGATTCCAAAGGAGACGATCATGGCGACGATATCCCAGTGGATTGTGCCATCTGGATCAGTTGCGCCAACCCTGCCTAAGGCATCAATAAATAGAAAGCCTTTTTCTGCTGCTAGTCCAGGAATTGTTCCTTGAATAGTCACCTCTCCGGGCTGCAAGGCTTCTACATTGCCTTGGGCATCAATTTTTACCTTATCTTCACCTTTGGTGATTTTCCAATCAGGAATCAGCTTATTTTCTGGGTGTTCTGCTAAGAGTACCTGAAATGGTTTGCCCTCAATGGTCTGATATTGGATCTTAGTTTGTTCTCCCACCGCTAGTTTGTTACCACTGGGAAGGATGGCAGCTACTTTAACGTGTTCGCCATCAGCAACATAAATATTTTGGGCAGCAGTGGCAAAGGCTTGCGGTTGAATTTGCTCGATTTGTTCTGCGGGTAAGATTTGCAGATTAACGCTGTAGTTCGCACTTGAAAAAGGCGAACCCCGCAAAGTGGCAAACAGCGCTAATAAGACCGGCATTTGCACTAGTAATGGAAAACAGCCAGCCAAAGGGTTGCCAAATTCTTTTTGAACATTGACCATTTCCTCTTGCTGCTTTTGCGGTTCATCCTTATAGCGCTCTTTAATTTCTGCCATCCGCTTCTGCATCAGAGGTTGTACAATTCGCATTTTCCGCATGTTGCGAATTGAGCCAGCACTCAGGGGATAGAGCGCGAAGCGGACTATCAATGTCAAAGCAACGATCGCCAATCCGTAGCTAGGCACAATACCATAGAAAAAATCTATGATTGGCAGCATCACGTTGTTCGAGAGAAAGCCGATACCAAAATCCATTATTCTGAATTCAACCTGAGGTACTGTAAACTGACTGAATCTAATTTATCTAAATCATAAATTATGTGCGACTACCCTTCGCTACGGATAGCCGCACATTCTAAAAAAAAGGGAGTGGTGAGTTAGGGAGTGGTATGTATTTTTTGGTAAGTGCGAATTTCTGAATTTTGTATTTTATCTGAGCAAATTTTGCATTCACTATTCCCTACTCTCTACTTCCTACTCCCATCACTTGTTAGCAGTGGCGCTATATTCGGGATTTTTCGCAGCAATTCTTTCGTTTATGTAGTCATAGACTTCCCGAAACTTGGGAATTGCCCGCAATTCGAGACGACTGCCGTTTTTTAGTGTTAGCACCATATCTCCCCACAAGCCAATGCCACGGGGGATTGTGACAACTTTGACAATTTCTGAGTAAATTATGTCAGTGCGATCGCGCCCCTGCCAACCTCCGATCACGGTAACTCGGCGATCGGTGATGCGGAAACGCAGCCACAATGCTCTGACAATTGCCCCAACTGTTAATGGTATCCCGACAATGGTTAGCCCAATCAACAGGTTGACAATTAAATCCCCAATATGGGGGCCACCTTCATAATAAACATCTTCACGAATTCCCATCGAACACCTCAGCTTGTGCCAACAACTGCTCTAATTCTTGCAGAAATTGTGGGCTTACGCACTTAGATTCTGCTGTTGTGGGTTTGACAATGAACACTAGCCGCCATCCTGGTGATAATTTTGGCAGCAAGTTATATAAAGCAGAAGTAATTTGCCGTTTGATTCGGTTGCGAACTACTGCCCTTTTGCTTACTTTTGTGCTTATGGAAATGCCAATCCGCGTGCTGGCAAGATGTGCTGAGTCAGTTGCTTGTGTAGTCTGGGTGGCAGTGGACAAAGAAGGTTTTGTTGAACATAAAGGCTTTAAGGCTCTCAATGTTAAATAAGAGCCATGACGCCGAATTCCTTCTCGGAAAACTGCCTGGAAATCCTTGCGGGATTTTAGCCGATTTGCTTTAGGCAAAGCCACAGATGCTCTTTTAGCTTAGATACGCCCTAAACGCTTAGACGGTGACGCCCCTTTCTTCTCCTGGCGCTAATCACGTTCCTGCCGTCTGGTGTCCGCATCCTAGCGCGAAAACCAGAGGTTCTTTTTCTCTTACGGCTAGTGCCGCCTAGTGTTCTTTTCATACTCTTCTCCTCTTAGGGGATTTTTATAAAAACTCACAATCTGCAATTGTATCACTTTACCAGGAAATTTGGAATTGGGCATTAGGCATAGGTTATTCTCCTTGTTTCTCTTATCCCCAATCCCTGGTTTCCACTCCCCAAACTGAAAACTTACTTAACTGATGCTTAAAATCCATGTTCCCAGGTAACGCAGTAGTGGCACATCGCCAGGGGAGAGTACTTGACAGCGAAAATAGTAAACTCCGCCGAAGGCTGGGTTTTTCACGTTAGATAAGACTACCTCAACTGCACTACCTGCTGGTACTGGGTCTTGAGGAAAAATATTAATTAGCTTCCCTTCTTTGTCCCACTTAACCTCAGAAAGCGGAACTGCTTTACCTTTGACTCGGACTTCAATGTTTTTCTGGTCAAAAGTTCCTTTGTAATAATCAGGGTAAGTAATGGCAAATTGACCAACAGCCAATTTCATTTTTTGGGCTGGAATCCTTAATATGTATCGATCCCAACCATTGGCTTGTCCACCAAAATCTAACCGAAAGGGCAGCTGATTTTCTTGTTTGACGCCGCTAAAGAGCGTAAATCCAGGTAAACTTTGTGCCCAAGTCAAGGCTGGTAATCCAGTAACCAAAAAGCTAGTCACGGCTAAAGCAGAAAGTAAACGTCGCATAATCACCCTTCCTCTACCAAAATATAAATCTGTTATCTAAAATAGCTGTGTATTAGTATTCGTTACTAAACTTTACTACTGACTTCCTGACAATTGACGTTCAACAATAAAAAAAAGTGCCATCCTCACTGAGGTTTGGGCGACAGCAAAATTACTTAGTTATAAATCTACCATATACTCGATTTACTTAATTACCCTTACAGAGTGCTAATTTTATGGCTAGGTTGGTCAAATTTTGAACTAAATATAAACACAGTCGGGATTGGATTGTGTTTCTAAATATGTACAAGTGTATCTAAATTTGAGAATTTTGTTATAAAAATTGAGACGTGCAATCAGCGATCGCCACTTAACTTGCGCTAAATTGATTAAAATAAGTTGGAATCAAAGTCGTAATCCTTAAAATTTGATTGGGAAATTATCAAGCTTCAAAAATTTGGTCAATATTACTCTATAAGAAAGGAATACCAAAATTTCTCAATCCCTAAAACAAGCTGAAGATAAAGATGCAAAATTTGGGAATGATCAATTTAGGATGTGCAATACGTAACCCTGTTTGCAACTATCTGAAAATATGACCTCTGCGAACGGCAAAGTCAGACTTTGCCTGGACAGCTAAGAGTAGGAGACGAAAGTTTCAAGGTTCAATCTACCAGTAAAATTCATGGCTGATGTTCCTGCCTAAATAGTATGGGTGCGGGATATCCCTCATCTGGACAATCGCTTATATTATGTCCGCTTGATTACTTATTAAACCCGAAGAACCCCACCCCGCCAAAACTGCGTTTTGTCTCCCCTCCCCGCCGGCGGGGAGGGGATTAAGGGGTGAGGTGCAATGACTATGGGAATCACAACTAATTACCCGGACATGATATTACTTGGCAGAGATTAGGTATTTATCTTCAGGAGATTTCATGAGAATAGCAGTTGCTAAAGAGATTGAAGTTTGTGAACGTCGTGTAGCATTAATTCCTGATACCGTTGCCCGATTGGTAAAACAAGGTTTGGAAGTTTGGGTAGAAACGGGTGCAGGAGAGCGATCATTTTTTGGCGATTCTGACTATGAAGCGGCAGGAGCCACGATAATCAGCGATACTGCCAAATTATGGGGCGAAACAGATATTCTGCTGAAAGTCAGTCCACCACAAGAACGAGAAGATGGACGCTCAGAAGTTGATTTGTTAAAGGAAGGGGCTGTATTAGTCAGCTTCCTCAATCCTTTGGGAAATCCTGTTGTAGCGCAGCAACTAGCAAATCGGAAAGTAACAGCCTTGAGTATGGAAATGATTCCCCGTACCACCAGGGCGCAAAGTATGGATGCTTTGTCCTCGCAAGCTTCATTAGCAGGTTACAAAGCAGTATTAATTGCCGCAGCTGCATTACCGAAATATTTCCCGATGTTAACCACAGCCGCAGGGACGATCGCTCCAGCGAAAGTATTTATTATGGGCGCTGGTGTAGCCGGATTGCAAGCGATCGCTACCGCCAGACGTTTGGGTGCAGTGGTAGAAGCCTTTGATATCCGTCCCGCCGTCAAAGAAGAGGTGCAAAGCTTAGGGGCGAAATTCGTTGAAGTCAAATTAGAGGAAGAAACCGTCGCCGCAGGTGGTTACGCCAAGGAAATTTCTGAGGCTAGCAAACAACGCACCCAAGAAGTTCTCGCCGAACACGTCAAAAACTCTGATGTGGTGATTACTACTGCCCAAGTTCCTGGAAGACAAGCACCACGGCTAGTTACAGAAGAAATGGTGGCACAAATGAAACCAGGTTCAGTGATTGTAGATTTGGCTGCTGAACAGGGTGGTAACTGCGCCTGCACGGAACCCGGCAAAGATATTGTCTGGAACGGTGTAACAATTATCGGCCCCATCAATCTCCCATCATCGATGCCAATTCACGCCAGCCAATTGTATGCCAAGAACGTAACTTCGTTGATGCAATTGCTGATCAAAGACAAAGCTTTGCAGGTAGACTTTAGCGACGACATCGTTGATGCAGCTTGCGTTACCCACGCTGGTGAAATTCGTAATCAACGAGTGCGCGATGCACTACAAGCGTTGAGCGGCGTTGGAGCAGGTTAATAGCCAAATTACCATAAGGAGTTTTGATTTCAATGACAGAGGCATTACTTGCTGCTTTGTTTGTATTTGTTTTGGCATCTTTTATCGGCTTTGAAGTCATCAACAAAATCCCACCGACTCTACACACACCCTTAATGTCAGGCTCAAACGCGATTTCTGGCATTTCGGTACTGGGAGCAATAGTTGCTGCTGGCGCGAGAGACACGAATGTGTCAGTAATTCTCGGTTTGATTGCTGTGGTATTGGCAACAGTCAACGTTGTGGGTGGATTTTTAGTGACAGACAGAATGTTGCAAATGTTCAAGAAGAAGGAGATTAAGGCGTGAGCGACTTTTTACCAACTGGCATTCAGCTGACGTACTTAGTCGCTGCATCGTTATTCATTCTGGGCTTGAAAAAGCTGGGTTCACCTGCGACAGCGAGGAATGGCAATCTCGTCGCGGCTGTGGGGATGCTGCTGGCGATCGCAGCAACAATGCTGGATCAACATGTGTTGAATTACGAGATGATATTGTTGGGCTTGGCGATTGGATCGGCAATTGGTGCGATCGTAGCCTACAAAGTCCAAATGACCGAAATGCCCCAAATGGTGGGTTTACTCAACGGCTTGGGCGGTGCGGCTTCGGCATTAGTAGCCGTTGCCGAATTCTGGCGGTTGTTAGATAGTTCTCAGTCGATACCCCTAGATGTGAACATTTCCATACTATTGGACGTGTTAATTGGTGGTGTTACCTTCACAGGTAGTTTTCTCGCCTTTGCCAAATTGCAAGGTTTAATTAGCGGTTCCCCGATTACATTTCCATTCCAGCAACCATTTAACCTTGCGCTTCTGGCTGCTTATGTAGTGGGCAGTGTCTATTTAATCATCACACCAGATAGCTTACCCATATTCTTGGGAGTGGTTGGGGTTTCTTTAGTGTTGGGCGTGATGTTCGTCATCCCCATTGGTGGCGGCGATATGCCTGTGGTAATCTCGCTGTTGAACTCGTTGTCAGGTGTGGCGGCGGCGGCGGCGGGGTTCGTGGTGATGAACAATATGTTAATCATCGCTGGGGCTTTGGTGGGTGCATCTGGCTTAATCCTCACTGAGATTATGTGTAAGGCGATGAACCGCTCCTTATTTAGTGTGCTGTTCAGCGCTTTTGGTACTGGTTCTAGTTCTGGTGGTGTTGCTGCTAGTGGTGGTGCAACTGATCAAACTGTCCGCAGCATCGATCCGGAAGAAGGGGCGATGATGTTGGGTTATGCCCGTTCTGTGGTAATTGTGCCTGGTTATGGTATGGCAGTTGCCCAAGCGCAACATAGCGTCCGGGAATTGTCGGATCAGTTAGAAAAAATGGGTGTTGATGTCAAATATGCCATTCACCCTGTTGCTGGGAGAATGCCGGGACACATGAATGTGTTGCTGGCGGAGGCGAATGTGCCTTATACCCAGTTGTACGATATGGATGATATTAATCCCCAGTTTGAGCAAGCGGATGTGGCTTTAGTAATTGGGGCAAATGATGTGGTAAATCCGGCGGCGCGGAGTGATGTCAATAGCCCGATTTATGGTATGCCGATTTTGGAAGTAGATCGGGCGAAGCAGACGATTGTGATTAAGCGCGGGATGAGTACGGG
Organism: Nostoc sp. CCCryo 231-06; assembly: GCA_023522315.1. Classification (GTDB taxonomy): domain Bacteria; phylum Cyanobacteriota; class Cyanobacteriia; order Cyanobacteriales; family Nostocaceae; genus Nostoc. The sequence goes on along the minus strand of JAHCSU010000422.1, from coordinate 16,109 downwards.
TTTTGCCGGTGTAGATAATGAGTTGTTCTACAAGGATAAAACGACGATGCTTTTTGGTAGTGCGAAGGATATGGTGGCGAAGTTGGTTTCGGAAGTGAAGCAACTTTAACGAACCGCAGAGGCGCAGAGAGCGCGGAGGAAGAATTTAGAGAGTTGGCTTGCTTTGGGGGTGTGATGCTTCTGGGGCAAGTTTTTTGTTGGGGAATTAACTAACGCAAAGAAGACGGTAAAAACTGTGAGTGTTGGTTGTTAATCTAAGCTTTAAATTGGGTAATTTATGAAGATAGCACAATATAGTTAGCGATAAATTTATGAATAGCCCTAACTCAGAACTAACTTTAGAATCTTTGGCATTGCGGATTTCACAGTTAGAACTGGAACAGGATCTCCGACTAAAAAATATTGGTTGGCTAAAACAGTATTTTGATGAGTTTAAACAAGAATTTAACAATAGGACTGAATTACAGCAAATTGAAACTCTACAACAAGATATCGCACAATTAAATGTACATTTTGCGGAATTACAACAGCGCCTCAATCAACTGTCTAATATTAGTGAAGATTTGGATAATAGTAATGCATCAACTAAAGAAGCAAATCTTGATGATGGTGAAGTAGTAAAGCAATTTTTTAAGCGGATTGAACAGCAACAAAGTAAAACAGTGTTGGTGGATGTAGTTGCTGTTACTGAAAATACTGATTTAACTAAAAGTGAGCAAAAACAGAAACTTTATATAGCTGAAGAAGAGACGCAAAATAGTACTGCTTCCAAGGATTTAGAATTTCAGATTGACAGAATAATGTGGTTAGTTAACAGAATTTATGCAGCAGAAGAACCAAATCAGGAAATACCTATTGATGCTAAAGAATTTTGGCGGCGTTATAATGCCGGAGAACGTAACTTTAGTGGTATTAATTTAGCTGGAGTAGATTTGAGTGGTCAAAGATTAGCAGATACGGTTAACCTAAGTCAAGCTAATTTGACAAATGCGAATCTAACCAATGTTTACTGGAGTAGCATAAATTTGAGTGGCGCAAATTTAAGAGGAGCAGATATCAGTGAAGCTAACTTATCCTACGCAAAATTAAGTGAAGCTAATTTAGAGGATGCATATCTTCATAAAACAAACCTAAGCTCGGTCAAGTTAGATAAGGCAAAACTGAAAAAAGCTAATTTTCGTAAAGCTGATTTGACTGGGGCATCTTTACGGGAAGCTAACTTGAGTGAAGCTAATCTCAGTGAAGCTATTTTATATCAAGTCAACCTCAGTTTAGCAAACCTCAGTGGAGCAAATTTAAGCGGGTTAAATTTGAGGGGAGTAAAGTTGATGAGGGCAAACCTAAGTAATGCCAATCTGGGTAATACAAACCTGTTGGAAACAAATTTTGAGGGAGCAAATATTGAGGGAATAGATTTACAATATAGCTATTACAACACATTGACTATCTTTCCCACAGGTTTTGATCCGGCTAAAGCTGGAGGTTATTTGATTGCTCCTGGTGCATCGCTACAAAATGCTAATTTCGCAGGTGCTAACTTAAATAATGTCAACTTAGCTGGATGTGACTTGCAAGGAGCGAACTTAAGTCAAGTCAACTTAGAAGATGCAAACCTTACTTCGGCAAACCTCAAAGGCTCAAATTTCAACCAGGCAAATTTAGAACAAACTAACTTACGTGCGGCTCAATTGAGTCAGGCAAATTTGACCGAAGCAAAATTAATTAAAACAAATTTAATCGGTGCTGATCTAAGTTCTGTAAATTTAGTAGGGGCAATTTTTAAATATCCAGAACTTAATGGTGCAAACTTGAGTGAAGCTAATCTTTGCGGTGCTGGTCTAGCCCAAGAAAACTTAAGTGGAGTAAATCTAACATCAGCCGACTTGCGTGGGGCAGACTTGAGTAATGCCAATCTAGAAAAAGCCAACCTTACAAACGCAAATCTCCTTGGTGCAGATTTAGAAGATGCAAATCTTGCTGGTGCTATTATGCCAGACGCTACAACCCACGATTAGACTTTGATGCATTTAACCAAAAGAGCAATCGCCTGCAAAAAAAAATGTGGCGATCGCTCCTCCTCTTCCTCTGCGCCTCTGCGGTTTGTTAAAAAAGCGATCGCCTGCAAAATCTCTACTGTGCGATCGCTCTTCCTATGGGGTTCGTTAAAAAGAGCGATCGCCTGCAAAATCTCTACAGTGCGATCGCTCCTCCTCTGTGGTTTGTTAAAAAAGGCGATCGCCTGCAAAATCTCTACAGTGCGATCGCTCTTCTTTTTCCTCTGTGTCCTCTGCGCCTCTGTGGTTAGTTAAAAAAGGCGATCGCAGATTTCACATTCTAAATTTCTTGCCATTCTCTAGCATCAATAAAAATAGATAGATGTTTTTTATTGCTTGTGGCAATAATAACCTCATGCCCATAATTAGCAACTAAAATAGATTGAGATGCCAAAATTACATCACCATCTAAAGCTTTATTATCTGCTGTAGATTTACCTTGATTTCTGACTTTTGCCCATAACTGTGCTGCTTTCAACATCACTTCGGTTGTAATAGGAAGATAGATAATTTCTGACTTGAGTTGATTAAGTTTTCTAATTCCTGATAATTTATTTGCCCTTAACAATTCCCGTCTAATTTCATAATCTATGATTTCTGGTAAAATTACTTCATATCCTCTTTCAAAGAGCGTATAAAACCATTCTTGACATTGCACAGCGATAGGCGTTGCTTTTGGATTAGTAATTAATCCCACAGGTGCAGAATCTAAGATAATAACCTTACTCATCCTATTTTAAATAGAAATGCCTTTCATAGATTCAATAATTTCTAACGTTTCTTGTTGCTCTTGTTGGTCATCTAACTCATTCCATGACTCGAATAATTTTTTAATGCTTGTTTTCCTTTCTTGTTGTCTAATGGCATCACTATGATTAATTGTATTTATAGCATTTTCCCAGTGATTTAATGATGTCTGCTTCATCGTTATACTTTGACGAAATAGACGTACAATTTGTATTAATTCTGGTAGATATTCTTCTGGAGTTTGTTCAATTTCTAATAATAAATCAGCGCGGTGTGTAGTTGATGATTGTGCTGTGATAGGTTGATTGTTGTTCATATATTACCTTCCAAGTAGATAGTTTAATAACACGAGTAGATATTAATTGATTTTAGGATTGGTAGTTATATTATATTTTAGCGTGAATGGCTAGTTTAGTTTCCTAATCAAGTCCCGCCGCTTAGATAGTATCCAATTCATCAAAAATTCGTTCATAATCTAGGTATATGCGATCAATTAAGCGATCGCCTGAAAAATCTCTAAAGTGCGTAGGCAAAGCCCGCCGCAGGCATCGCTGAATTCTACAAAATAACTAATTTGACTTACTTTGGAAAATAGCGATAAATATCTTTACGATGTAGCACACGCTGAAATATTAGTGTTTCACCATCAAATATAATCCCGATTCGATAATCACCTATACGAATACGATAAATATCATCATATCCTTGCAGCTTTTTGATATTAGTAATTTCTTCAAAGTTAGTTATTTGTGGTATTTCTTCAAAAGCAAGTACTTTAATCGTCTCGTAGTAAGGTGTACTTTTGAGTGCTTTTAAATCTTTAATAAAACTCGATAGATACTGGGTATTCACTCTCTTTCTAATTCGGCTAATGCTTCGTTAATATTTAATGGTGTTTCTTGTTGTACTTCCTTGATTGCTAATATCAATCCTTCATCTTCAATCGCTTCTAATAAGCGTAGATAGTCTTGAAAATCGATAATTACTTTACGAATGTTACCTTGAGTATCTGTGATTAATTCTTCAGCAAATGGGTATTGATTGCTTTTCATTTGGGTATTATTGTTTGTAATCATAGGGAATTTGATTACCTTTATATAGTACAAGTATAGAAGATTTTGAGTGGCGATCGCTTCGCTGCGGCTTTGCGCGAAACAAAAAAGCGATAAGCGATATCCGAAACTCCTAAAGAGCGATCGCTCCTCTCCTTCCTCTGTGTCCTTTGCGCCTCTGCGGTTTGTTAAAATCTGATGTGTTATCATCGCCGCAACTAAACGTGCATCATGTACCTGTTTTCCTTAGTATCCACCAAATAGCTCATAAAATTTCATCTTCTCTGGTGTAAATACTCTCTCGACTAATCGCTGCATCTGAAAGTGCTGGTGCTAAAGAAAAAGCAGGACTATTTATTAAATCTGTTAATATAGCTTCCCATTCTTCCTGAGTTGATACTTGATAATTATTTTTTTCTTGATAGTTGGTTAAACTCTCTTCAATCAGAGATGCAAGATAAGCTTCTACCGATAAACCTTGTGCAGCAGCTTCAGCAATGAGACGCGCTTCTATTTCTGGTTTCAATTGTAGCTGTATAGCCATTTGTTGTCTCCTAAAGTAGCAACGAAAACTGATGGATAATTAATTGCACAGGCGCAGAATCTAATATAATAACCTTATTCATCCTATTTTAAATAGAAATGCTTTTTATAGATTCAATAACTTCTAAGGTTTGTTGTTGCTCTTGTTAGTCATCTAACTCATTCCATAACTCGAATAATTTTTTAATGTTTGTTTTTCTTTCTTGCTGTCTAACGATATCATTAGGATTAATTTCATTAATAGCATTTTCCCACTGATTTAATGTTGTCTGTTTCATCGTCACGCTTTGACGAAATAGACGTACAAATTGCAGTAATTATGGTAGATATTCTTCTGGAATTTGTTCAATTTCTAATAATAAATCAGCGCGGGGTGTAGTTGATGATTGTGCTGTCATAGGTTAATTATTGTTCATAAGTACCTTCCAGTTACATAGTTTACTAACACGAGTAGATATTAACTGGTTTTAAGATTGGTAGTTATATTATATTTTAGCGTGAATGGCTAGTTTAGTTTAGCGATCAAGTCCCGACGCTTATATGGTATCCAATGGAGCAAGAATCGGTTCCTGATCGAGGTAAGTATTATCAATTAAGCGATCGCCTGAAAAATCTCCACAGTGCGTAGGCAAAGCCCGCCGTAGGCATCGCTCTCTTCCGCCTTTGTGTAAGATATAAAAGGCGATTATGATTAATTTGGGAAGAATTCAGAATCTAAGGTTTCATCAATAGAAAAAGGATACTCTTTAGGAAAAATAGACAGAGGAAGCCCTGTTTCAATAGATGCTTCTTTTCTAGCATGTTGGTAACAACTGTCAAAAACTTCTGTGTAATAGGATTTTAAGCTAGGACTATCTATAAATGCTTCTTGTAATCTTTGACGATGTTCATAAATTGTATACAACCAGCTATTGGATCGGTTTTGGGGTTGAAATTTATATTTGAGAAGGTGCATTAAAAGCACTCTAAGATTACTCCTTAAAGCATTTTTATCACTTCTTCCCATACTTTCAATTTCTTCAATTAAATTTTCTAACTCTAATTCTAAAAATTTTTTGTTTTTTAATAAATCAACAGTGTGTTCTAACCACAAGTGATAATCTTGTGCATAGAGACTATTGGTTTTAGGAACAGATTGATTGCTCATAATCTTCTCCTTTATGGATATATAATTTTAACATTACTCTGTTATTTCAGAGTGTGCGTTAGCGTAGCTTACGGCAGGTATCGCGTTTTTTCTTCTTTCTTTGCGCCTTTCCATCAGACAAAAAGCGTAAAGCTACGCATAGTGTTACCTAGAAAAAGCTACCGGAGGCATCGCTAACGCCTAAATTGTTATAAATTTAACGTGAGTATTTTAGCGATCGCACTTTTTTAGTTTTGGCCTCTCCAATGCCCGCCGAACGCGAGTGCGTCTCCAAGAGTTGGCATCGCCTGATTTTTTTATTAGCTAACCAAGGGTTTTATCGGAATTTCTATCCATAACTCACAGCCGTTATCAGGTTCAGAAACACACTTGATATTACCGCCGTGTTTTTCTACAATAATTTGGTAGCTAATAGATAGCCCTAAACCAATACCTTGACCTGGTTGCTTGGTGGTAAAGAAAGGTTCAAAAATGCGCGATCGCATCACCTCTGGAATCCCACAACCATTGTCAGCAATACAAATCAGAATAGTATTCCCTTCTTTAGCTTCTGTATGAATCCAAATTTTAGGATTGTCAATTATTTTTCCAGCCCTATCTGAATGTTCAAGTGCATCAATAGCATTGTTGAAAATATTCATAAACACCTGATTTATCTGGGCTGCATAGCAGACTACCGGGGGTAATTCACCATATTCTTTAATTACCTCAATAGCAAAAGAATTAGTCTCTGGCTTTAATCGATGTTGTAAAATTAGCAAAGTACTGTCGATGCCTTCATGAAGGTCAACAGGCTTCATTCCTGCTTCATCAAGGCGAGAAAAACTTCGTAACGACAATACTAATTGAGAGATCCGATTTGCCCCCATCTTCATTGAAGTAAGAATTTTGGGCAAGTCGTCACTAATGTAATCTAAATCTACTGCTGCTGCTTGCTTTTGAATTTCTTCTGTAGTAATGGGATACTGTTTCTGATAGAGGTGCAGTAATTTAAATAAATTTTCGGTATGTTCGGTAACATAAGTCATGTTGCCGTAGATAAAACTAATTGGATTGTTAATTTCATGTGCTACACCAGCAACTAACTGCCCTAAACCTGCCATTTTCTCACTTTGAACTAACTGGCTCTGAGTATTCTGTAATTCTTTAAGAGTCAGGGTAATCTCTTCTTTTTGACGTTGAGTTTGTTCGAGTAATTCTGCTTGCTGAAGTCCTACTCCTAACTGAGTACCAATCTGCATCAGCAAATCTACCTCATCCTCTTGCCAATCACGGGGTTTAATATTTTGATAAGCTGCTAATAATCCCCAAAGTTTCTCACCCTGAAAAATCGGCACAATCATATATGCCATAGCCTCCATTAGCTCGATTAGAGCAATATAAGGAATCGAATAATCAGGGCTGTAAGTATCCTTAATCACAAGAGTTTTACCATGAGCAAAATCTCCGCCTTGGGTTTCTTGCAAGTAATTACCTGCGATCGCAGGTACAATTTTCCTTACTGGTGTCCAACCTTGGGCTAAAGACTCAGCAACAAATTCGCCACTCCAATCAGCCCGGAATTGATAGATTGTTACTCTGTCAACTTCTAATAGCCGCCGCACTTCTTCTGTACTGGTGGCAAAGATAGTGTCAATATCAAGAGACTGGCGAATTTTCTCCACTGTTGCTGCTAACGCCTTCTCCCTTTGGGCTGCTTTGCGTTCTCGTTCGGCGGCTTTAGCCAGTTTTTGGGCTTGCACCTGCACCTGTTTCAACGACTCAGCTTGCTGTAACGCCACCCCCAATTGGACACCAACTTGTGCTAGCAAGTTGATTTCCTCATCTTGCCAATAACGGGGCTGGGAGTTTTGATAAGCTACTAACAATCCCCACAGCTTTTCGCCTTGAGAAATTGGTACAAAAACTTCATTACGTGCATACTTCTTCTTGCTTGCTTGCTTTTCTTGCATAAGAATACGTTCCGTTATCGGCTGCGACTTAAGCATTGGCATCCAGCCATCAACAATGGAATCAGCGACAAATTCGCCACTCCCATCAGGAGAGAAGCGAAAAATTGCGACTCGTTCCGCTTCTAATAGCCGTAGAACTTCTTGAGTAGTGGTATTAAAGATAATGTCAATATCCAAAGACTGACGAATTTTTTCTACAGTGTTCGCCAATGCCCTTTGTCGTTCTGCGGCTTTGCTAATCTCTGCGGCTTGAATTTGTGTTTGTTGTAAGAATTCCGCTTGCTGCAAGGCTACACCCAGTTGAATGCCAACTTGGGTAAGCAAGTAGATTTCATCTTCCTGCCAATCACGAATTTTGCTGTTCTGGTATACTGCTAGCAAGCCCCAAAGCTTTTGACCGTGGTAAATAGCCAAAATCACATAAGCTTTTGCCTGATAGCTCTCTAATACCTTAATGTAACAATTGCTAAAACCTGCACCGTAAATATTATTACAAACACGGTATAATTCACATTTGGTGAAGCGGCCACCCTTTGTATTTTGTAAGTAAGTATCAACTAATGGAGGTGCAGCTAAATCTTTAACGCTACATTCGCTAATGTTTTCATTCAATTCTGGTCGCAGCAATTGCTCTTGCATTAGGTGAGACCAACCTTCTGCCACTGATTCAAACACAAATTCACCACTCCAATCTGCATTGAAGCGATAGATAGCCACGCGGTCAGCATTCAACACTTGTCTAAGTTCTGTGGTGCTTATGCAGAAAATGCTTTCCAAATTTAGAGACTGACGAACTTTCTCAATGGTTCTAGCTATGGTTTTCTGCCATTCTGCTGTTTTTTCACTAGCTTTTATTTGTGCTAGTTGGGCTGATTGTAATTTCACTTGTTCCAGGTAATCTGCTTGCTGCAAGGCAACTCCCAGATGCTCGGCAATTAATTGCACAAACTCAATTTCTGATGCTTCCCATTTACGAGGATTACTACACTGATGAATACACAGCAATCCCCATAAATCTTTACCTTTCATCAAGGGGACATTTATGTTGGCACGTACCTGAAATCTTTCTAGCATCTGGACGTGACAATCACTAACATTAGGTTGATATATATCAGCCATTGCTTTAATTTGACCTTGCTGATATAATTCTACAAAATCCGCAGCAAAGCATTGGTCAGGCAGTTTGGCTGCTAATACTGAACCCCATTCTGCTCTCACATCTTCATAAATAAATTCCCCTTCCCATCCCAATTCGGGATAAAAACAATACACAGTAACCCGATCAGCTTTCAGAAGTTCGCGTACTTCTATAACCGTAATTTTGAAGATGGTTTCTATATCTAGAGACTCCCGAATACGGGCAATAACTCGAGATAAGGCTTTTTGTTGCTCATTCTGACGTAAGGAGGATGTCACATCTGAATGAGATTCTGGCTGTTCTGAATTTGGTTGTATAGGTTGAATAGTAGAGGAGTTTTCCATTCCCAACGGGATTTTAAATATTGAAAGTCTTATATTTCATAGTTCCCTTAAACAGTAGAAAAGTAACAGTTATTTTCTGGGAATGCTAGAAAAAATAGTGTAGGGACACGATAATATCGTGTCCCTACAAAAACATTTTTCAACCACGAGAAAATTATCGCCGCTTGGGAGTGGCGCTGCGGCTGCTGCGTTTGTCATCATCTCGGCGACGGCGATCGCGCCAATCTGCCACGGTCAAATAACCAATACCACTAGTGACTACTACCAGCAGCACTACGGCAACTAAAGTTAAAATACTCAAAAATGGACTTTCCACCATGCCTCTACAGTCCGTTACGTCCCCAAACTACCATTGCAATTGACCAAGTGAACACAACTAACAGTGATACCCAACCTAGTGTCAAAATCTCCATAGTCCCGCTTTTCAAATAATTACAAAAGGTTTCTAATATTTATCATACAGGGATTGGGCAGGCTCAAATTTTTTTTATAAATGACGTTCTAAGTTAGGCGTGGAATCGCAAACGATACACCATTTTTTCTTGGTACGCTAGTACTTCAGGCATTAATAAAGACAAATGTAAAAAATTAGCGATCGCGCTTTCCCACTTGATAGTTTGGGAATACTAGGGTTATGCGTATATATTTCAAATCTAGCAACCCCTAGTATCATGCCGACATTTTTCAACTATCCTTTCCACTCTAACGGTTTTGTTGCCCACGGACATTGTTATCTCTGGAAAACTGGATTAGTTTCGCTCCACATTATTTCTGATGCCACCATTGCTCTGGCCTATTATTCCATTCCCTTCCTACTGATTTACTTTGTTTCCAAGCGCAAAGACGTTCCTTTCAATGGAGTCTTTTTGTTATTTGGTGCTTTTATCATTGCCTGCGGTACTGGACACTTGATGGATATTTGGACGCTTTGGCATCCAGACTATTGGATTGCAGGTGCTTTAAAAGCTTTAACTGCCATTATTTCGATATATACAGCATTTGCGTTATTTTATCTCATGCCTCAAGCTCTGGCACTACCCAGCCCAGCCCAGTTAGAAGTTATCAATCGAGCGCTTTTAACTGAAATTGTAGAGCGCAAGCGCATCGAGAAAGAACTACGTCTTGCACAGGAAGTCACTCAAAACTCCAGCCAAGCTAAGAGTGAATTTCTCGCCAATATGAGTCATGAACTACGCACACCTCTCAATGGTATTCTGGGCTATACGCAAATTCTCCAACGCACAGAATCTTTAAGTGAAAAAGGGCGTAAAGGAGTCAGCATCATTTATCAATGTGGTTCCCATCTTTTAACCCTAATTAATGATGTTTTGGATCTCTCCAAAATAGAAGCTCGAAAACTAGAATTATATCCTGTTGATTTCTACTTGCCTGCCTTTATAGATAGCGTGACTGAAATTTGCCGCATCCGGGCAGAACAAAAGGTCATCGCATTTCACGTCGAACTCGATCCTGATTTGCCAATGGGCATTCATGCTGATGAAAAACGCTTGCGGCAAGTACTGATTAACTTGCTTAGTAATGCGATCAAATTTACTAATCAAGGTAGTGTCACCTTTAAAGTTCAGGTCATTGGTCAAGAATCAGACGCCAATGGAAAAACTAACTACAAAATTCGCTTTCAGGTAATAGATACCGGCACGGGTATAATCCCTGAACAAGCCGAAAAATCTTTCAGCCTTTTGAGCAAGTGGGAAATCAGAAACGACAATCGTATTTGCAATCGACCAGCACAAGAGTATTGATGTAGGTGCAGATGCATTTCTACCAAAGCCTGTTGAAGCTGAAACGCTGCTGGAAATGCTACGACAATTTTTGCAACTGGAATGGATTTTTGACGTTAAGGTAGACGCAATTAAAAAAACCTATACAGGTGGTTTGGATCAATCAAATGAGATGATTTATCCTGCCAAAGAGGTTTTGCAAGAGTTACTCGAACTAGCACAAGACGGGGATATTCAAAGTATTTTAGAAATCACTCAGCAACTTTCTGTTGCTGATGAACAGTTAAGCATTTTTGCCCAGCAAATTGTCCAGCTTGCTAGTAATTTCCAACTAAAACGTTTGGAAAGTTTTATTCAAGAATACATCAATTAATTGGAGTTAAATTTAACTTTTAAATCCATCATGAACAAAACTGCAAATAACGGATTTATTTTGATTGTGGATGATAATCCGACAAATTTATCTGTGCTGTGTGAAGCACTCAATAGTGAGGGTTTTCGTTTCCGTGTTGCAGTCGATGGAGAAACTGCGATCGCTCAAGCCGAACGCAATCAACCAGAGTTGATTTTGCTGGATGTACAAATGCCCGGTATTGACGGATTTGAAACTTGTCGCCGCCTCAAAGCCAATCCTGTTACCCAAAACATTCCGATTATTTTCACCACTGCTTTAGCGGATACGGAGAGCAAAACGAAGGGATTTTCCCTTGGTGCAGTAGACTATATCCCTAAACCGTTTGCACAAGAGGAAGTCATTGCTAGAGTACGCGTACATTTACAACTCAAACAATTGACTGAATCTTTGGAACAACAAGTTAGCGATCGCACCAAGGCTTTGCAACAAGCTCAAGTCCAACTAGTGCAGCAAGAAAAACTATCAACACTCGGAGAGTTAATCGCTGGTATTGGCCATGAAATCAACAACCCCATCAACTTTATTTCCAGCAATATTCCACCCTTAGAAGAATACATTGCAGGAGTAACCAAGTTGCTCCTACTGTATGAACAAGAGTATCCAAACCCAACAGCCAAAATTACCACTGCTATTAAGGACTTGGATCTTAATTTCGTTCTTGAAGATATGGTAAAAATTTTGAACTCACTCGAAGTAGGAAGTGAACGAATTCAGAACCTTTCTAATTCACTCCGCAACTTCTCTCGCTCGGATAGTGATGCCAAAATATCTGCTGATTTGTACCAAGGTATAGATAGTACACTAATGATTTTGCAACACCGCCTCAAAGCTAATGGCGATCGTCCCGGCATTGAGGTTATTAAAACTTATGCAGTATTACCAGAGGTAAACTGCTATATTGGGCAGATGAATCAAGTATTTATGAACATTTTGGCAAATGCAATTGATGCCCTTGATGAAGCTATAATGCTAGGCAAAAGGATCAATCTAATTCCTCAGATTCAAATTACAACAGAAATAGATTCTGAACAATTGGTTGTAATTCGGATTGCTGACAATGGAATTGGTATTCCTGAAGGGTTTAAAAAGCGCTTGTTTGAGCCGTTGTTTACCACAAAAACCGTTGGTAAAGGCACTGGACTTGGCTTGTCGATCGCATATCAAATAGTTGTAGAGAAACACAAAGGTGTATTAGAAGTGAATTCTCAATCAGGTATGGGAACCGAGTTTATTATTAAAATTCCCGCATAAGGGCAGGATTTAATTAATTACAAAGCTGCTCTAGCATTTATCATACTCAAGAGGAAGGAAAAATTTACCAATACCTAATCCCTAATTTATATATAGAGTGAACTCAACTTTAGATGCTCAACGGATGGCAGAACGCCTAGAATCCCTGAAAGCTGGAATAATTGGGGGTTTATCTGTGTGTTTTGCTTTTGCTCTTTCTAGTCTGTTGAATACTTTCGTACTGGCAAAGTATTTTCAGACACTCGCATGTCTGCAAAATGATCTTGACTGGCACTTGTGGGTAAGTGGTGCAGTTGCAAGTTTTATTGGCTTACTATTTGGTGTCACCTACCGCTATATCATCCGCTCAGATAAAAATCCCCAACTCAAAGCTGGTGGTGTACTGGCCTTTGGCTTGGTGCGGGGATTAACTCAGATAGAACTTGGCTGGAATTCTCATAGCACAATTTGGCCTTTTTTGGTGTTGGCGGGAGAAAGTGTGTTGTGGTTTGCGTGGGCTGTGATCACTCTTAATGTCGCTATTAAACTCCGTTGGATTAAACCTTTTTTATCAATCTAAATTCCCTCCCTAAATTCTTGTTTAGTGAAGTGGAGAGCCTGCTTAATCCGAACTCAGGTAAACTACGTAAACTTATGTAAAGCACCAGAACTACCTTAAATATAAGCTTTTAAATGATTTACATTTATTAATTTTATTGTGTTTTTTAGCGCCCACCTACTTAGTTACTAGTTAAGATAAGCAGTGGAAACACTAAATTATCGGAGTAAAGAACGTGGCAAATATTCAAGGCAACTCTGGAAACAACTATCTAGCTGGGACTCAAGGAAGCGATCAAATATATGGCTATGAAGGCGATGACACTCTAATAGGTGGGGCCGGTAATGACTACTTAGTGGGAGGAGGTGGTAATGACATTCTCACTGGTGGTAGTGGTAGAGATACTTTTGTCCTGAATTACTCAGGTGGTGGTATTGATAGAATTACAGACTTCTCAGTTAGCAATGATGTTCTTAAAGTTACTACATCAACTATTGGCGCTTCTAAGTACCTTATAGGTACACGATCATCTCTGAGCAATTATGAAGTGGGTGAAGATGCTGGTATGGTTTCTACTAAGTCTACAAATCGTTCCCTAACGCTCGGTTCGAGTAACACTAGCCAATCTGCTAGTATTTTTACATATAACGCAAGCACTGGTGCTCTATTTTATTTGAGTCAGCAGATAGCCTGGCTATCTCCTAACCTTGACTGGAATACAGCTGTTGTAGTGGCTGCGAGAACTAGTAATAATTAATATTGATGAATGAAAAATCTAACTCCCTAGCAGAGTTTCTTACTAAAGTTGGGGGAGCCTAACTCCCCTTATACGGTGTATAGACAAGCGAGGGGTTCGCGCTTTGATTACGGAATTGGTATTCTAGGTGCTGCTCTATTCTATCTTGATCAGCAGTTAGCTTGGCTACCTTCTAATCTTCAATTTGCTAACAATGTATGACTTACGCAGTGACAGAAAAGCGAAAATAGCAGGTATAGTTTTCAAGGCTTCTAATTAGATTTTTCAATTACCTTTTTGCAATGCCTGTCTTGAAAAGTGACGCTCCTGCGTCGCTAACGTTGCGCTAACACTTCACTTTTAGCGTAGCCGCAGGCAGACGCTCACAGACTCCCTCTAAGCAAAGCTATGCCGCAGGCTTGACGCTGCGCTATCGGCGGGAACCGCCGCTCCGACACCAGTTGCTTCTCGTGTTCAAAGACGCTCTTGCTAGCAAGCTTTAAGAATAGAGGTACAAGTCGGGAAACCATCTGTTAGCGCCTGACTCGACTTTTTGCTGTGGTTTTTGCTAGCCTACACAAGCAATAAAGGGTGATTTGCTAAAGGCTGAAAGACTTATTTAGGTTGATATACAGGATGATTATTTGGTAAAGTGCGTAAGTCTTAACGTGAATTCTACGCCTTATTGTAGTGTCCGCTTAATTAGCTCAATCAAAAGCACAAGCATTACTAAAGTGGTGTTCTATTTTGCAATGAAGTCACTTTCAAGAGTTAGGAGATAAGTTCTGTGAGTTTAAGAAGTTGGTTTGGTCACGGTTGTCACTTAGGGTTGTCCGGCTTGGTGATTCTAATGGGTACGATTGGAATACAAGGAGGCGATCGCACATCCGCTCAGGTGACTGCTGATCCCTCTGTGGGAACTCAAGTGGAGCAAATCGACAATACTACCTTGGATATTACAGGGGGTACAACCGTTGGCAATACAAATTTATTCCATAGTTTTAGCAACTTTAGTATTACAAGTGATCAGGTAGTCAATTTCCAAAATGCCCCTACCATCAACAATATTTTGGTGCGAGTTACAGGGAGAAATCCCTCTGACATCCAGGGAACACTTCAAACTCAAGGTAATGCTAATTTCTTTTTAATGAATCCTAACGGCATCATATTTGGACAAAGTGCCTCATTAAATGTTAATGGTTCATTTATTGGCACAACAGCTAATGCGATCCGGTTTCCGGGTGGTGGAGAATTTTCCATGACTTCACCTGTCAATCCGCTTAACCCCTTGCTGAGAGTGAATCCTTCTGCATTTCTGTTCAATCAAATTCCATCCCAGCCTGTTAAGCCGATTCAAGTCAATGAAGCATTTCTATTCGTTCCTGAGAATCAGAGTTTAGTGCTATTGGGAGGCGATGTGAATTTACAAGGAGCGATCGTGTATGCTCCAGATGGTCGAATCGAGTTAGGAGGATTGGCAGCAGGGGGAACAGTAGGGTTGAACATTGATAACAACAATTTCCGCTTAAGTTTTCCTGAGAGTGTAGCGCGAGCAGATGTATCTCTTACCAATTTCACTACAGTAAGTGCTAGCGGTGAAGGCGGTGGTGGTATCCAAATACAAGGCAGGCGCGTTACATTCGATAGTTCAGAAATTACAGTTAATACTCTAGTCTCAAAATCGGGAGGAACATTAGGGATAAACGCATCGGAGTCAGTAGAACTCTTACGAGGAAGCCGTCTAGTGACTGAGACAACAAGGTCTGGAACTGCCGGAGACTTAAGGATTGAAACTGGGCGGTTGATTGTTCAAGATGGTTCGCAGATTTCAGCTTCCACTTCTCTACAATCTACAGGAGGGGGAGGAACTTTGTTTGTCAACGCTAGGGACTCTATCCAACTCATTGGAACCTCGCCAATTATAGAAGGTCAAAAACCTACACCTAGTGGATTGTTTACTGTAACACAAGGTGCCGGAAATGCCGGAGAATTAAGAATTGAAACTGGGCAATTGATTGTTCAAGATGGAGCGCAGGTTTCAGCTTCCACTTCTAAAGAATCTACAGGGCAGGGAGGAACTGTGTCTGTCAACGCCAGGGACTCTATCCAACTTATTGGAACAAATGGTGAGATTAGAAGCGGCTTATTTGTTGGGACTCAAGCTACTGGAAATGCCGGAGAATTGAAGATTGAAACTGGGCAATTGATTGTTCAAGATGGAGCAAGAATTTCAGCTTCCACTTCTAAAGAATCGACTGGGCAGGGAGGAAGTTTGTCTATCAACGCCAGGGATTCTATTCAACTGATCGGAACAAAAGGTGACAGTAGAAGCGGCTTATTTGTTGAGACTGAAGCTACTGGAAATGCCGGAAACTTAAATATAGAAACTGGTAACTTGATTGTTCAAGATGGAGCAAGAATTTCAGCTTCCACTTCTAAAGAATCGACTG
>JAHCSU010000421.1 GCA_023522315.1 Nostoc sp. CCCryo 231-06 | reverse complement strand
TTGAAAAATCCTGTCTCTTGTTTTTTTTGGAATGATTTATTCTTTGGAAGTCCCTTATTGCGAAAATAAACAGCAATTGATGCTTGGATTGATGAAGGAATAGAGCCTTAGTTATTTTATTGGCCTACATAGCTTAAAAATGCCCTGGATAATCCGAATTGCGGGCCATTGCCATGAAACCGAAACTCAACTAACTCCCCCAATCGAAACACAGGTTTTTCTTTAGTGTTCGGTTGTAAGTTACCTGTACCAATGAGTTCTTTACCCGAAACAGTAATGTTGTCATTCCCAGTAGCAATCTCGTATTTCCAGCCCTGTGGCGATCACTCGACACCACAGCAGTAACCGAATGCTTTGACTCTCTTGACGTACACTCGCTCTAAAAGACTTATCCGGCGGAATTCGTTGACCCCAAGGTGGAGAGATGTACCAGCACTGCTCTAAGTTTTGTACAAGATTAGTCATACTTTTGCTCCTTGTAAGATACTTTGTACTGACATGAATAATTGAGTTGCAAAACTGGGAGGCACGGAGTAACCGATAATTGACCCCCCCGTTGCCGCCTCACAGGAGAATTCGTACCTATCGGGAAAACCCTGTAACCTTGCTGCACCTTGAATTGACAAGGATTTGACAGTGCCATTAGGCAACCAGATATCAGCGAACTTACTACGGTTGCAACCTTTGTGATCGGTGAAGTGGGATCGCAATATCGTGTTGCAAGGTAAATGTCCAGGTTTATACTTGGACTGTGTACGTCCCCCAACTCTTTCTATTAGCAGTGGTGTTGGCGCATTCCCGGCTAAAAATTTCTCCAAAGCTTGTTGCTGTTTAGGTAGCAAATGTGAATTAGGCATTGTAGGGATGAGATGGGCGATCGCCTCGTACCAACCACAAGGTGTAGTTCCCGAAGGTAAAGCAACCCGACAACCCCTACTGGCAACCAGAACTAAGCGTCGCCGCGCCTGGGGCAGTCCGAAGTCAGCCATGTTGACCACGCTGTAAGTAACTGAGTACCCCTCAAGTCCCAAAGCTGACAGGATGATACTGAAACTCTGACTGTTCTGATAGCGCGGGACATTCTCTAGGGTAAATACCCGTGGCTGTAACTGTCGGATGGCTTCTGCGACTGCGATCGCTGCGCTCAGGTCGTCAGTCGTTTCAATGCCTTTACCCACTTTCGCTGTGTGGGCTTGGCTAAAGTTGGCGCACACCGGGGAGGCGTGGAGGTAATCAGGGCGGCGGGGGAAACCTACAAATCCTAACCGTGCTACAACTTGAACTGTTTGTTGGATTATTCTACAGCCATACTCGCTGAAGTTGCGATGATGAGCAAGAGCGATCGCCCGACTCAATTCTGGTTTGCTTGGGTCAAACTCAACTGCGATGACTGGGCGAATAAGCTAATCGGCATTTAAATTGCAACATAGGCACTATTGCCCTTGTTTTTTATA
>JAHCSU010000420.1 GCA_023522315.1 Nostoc sp. CCCryo 231-06 | reverse complement strand
ATGACTAATGACTAATGACTAATGACTAATGACTAATGACCAATGACCAATGACCAATGACCAATGACTAAAACTCATGCACCATTATTTTTGGTAGTTACAGCTGGATTAATAGCTGTGGCAATCACTCTGCCTTTGACTTATTTAGTTATGCGGATGGCTGGTGTTGGTGGAGAGGAATTATTGGCTTTGGTTTTGCGTCCTCGCACACTGATAGTTTTGTTTAATAGCGTTGGTTTGGCTGTAGCTAGCACTATATTGACAACAGCGATCGCACTACCTTTAGCATTTCTCACGCTGCGGACAGATTTACCTTGGCGGCGATTTTGGCTATTGGTAACAACACTACCTTTAGCCATACCTGATTACGTGGGTAGTTTTGCTTTGATTGCTGCTTTTGGCCCTAAGGGTAGCTGGTTGCAACTCTGGCTAGAACCTTTGGGAGTGGAAACTTTACCAGAAATATATGGCTGGACTGGCGCAATTATGGGGTTGACATTATTTTCCTATCCCTACTTACTGCTGAGTATCCAGGCTGGCTTGCAAGGCATTGATCCCAAAATCGAAGAAGCTGCTAGAAGTTTAGGTTGTAACCAAAGAGAAACTTTCTGGCGCATCACCTTACCTGCGTTACGCCCAGCGATCGTCGCGGGAGGATTGTTAGTAGCCCTCAATGCCTTGCAAGATTTTGGCACAACTTCCATTATGCGGTTTGAGACATTTACGCAAGCAATTTTTTTGCAATACCGATATACATTTGATCGCCATCAGGCGGCGGCGCTGGCTTTGATGCTGGTGGGTTTAGTGTTGCTGTTGTTGTGGCTGGAATACAAAATGCGATCGCGGGCTGCTTATTATAGTCGTGGTAATAAGTCCCGCCATTCCCCAGCATTAATTTATTTGGGGGTTTGGAAAATACCTGCTATCTTGTTTTGCTTCACTGTCACTAGCTTTGGTTTATTGTTGCCTCTAGCTGTAACCGTGTTTTGGTTACTGCAAGGTTTAGCCAGTCCAGAAGCGGAGCAAATTTTTTCTGGATTACAACTAACACAATTAGCCTGGAACTCAGTGCTAGCTTCAGGATTGGCAGCCCTAACTGCTACCTGTTGCGCTCTGCCAATAGCAATCTTGGCTGTGCGCTTTCCTAGCCGGATCACAACAGCGATTGAACGCTGTAGTTACATTGGCTTTGGTTTACCTGGTATTGTAGTTGCCTTTTCGCTAGTGTTTTGGGGAGCAAATTATTTGCCTTGGTTGTATCAAACCTTGCCTATGCTGATTTTTGCTTATTTAGTGTTGTTCCTTTCACAGTCGGTAGGAACAGTAAGGAGTTCGCTACTTCAGGTTAATCCTCAATTAGAAGAATCTGCCCAGAGTTTAAATAGAAACCCTTGGCAAACCTTTAAAGAAATTACCCTACCACTAGTAACTCCGGGGGTTTTAGGAGGGGCTGCATTAGTGTTTTTGACGGCAATTAAAGAGTTACCTGTCACTTTGCTGTTAGCGCCCATTGGTTTTAATACCCTAGCTACCCAAGTTTGGAAAGCAACGGAAAATGTTTCCTACAGTAAGGCGGCAGCGGCGTCATTAATCATGCTGGTAATTTCTATTAGTTCGACATTCTTGGTTTTGTTTCAAAATCGCTATCAAGAACTCATGCCAGAAGTACGCCGCAGTTTGCAAAGAGAGGTGGATTGAGGGGGAGGCAGGCGGAGCAGGGGAGATGAAGGAGATTTCAGCTTTCGAGGTTTGTTTAAAGGCTCAACTGTCGAGTTCAGAGGCTCAACTTCCGAGTTCAAAACCTCAACTTCCGAGTTCAGAGGATCAATGGCCGAGTTAAAAGGTTTAACTGTCGAGTTAAAAGGCTCAACTTCCGAGTTCAGAGGATCAATGGCCGAGTTCAAAGGCTCAACTGCCAAGTTTAAAGGCTCAACTTCCGAGTTAAAAGGTTCAACTGCCGAGTTAAAAGGCTCAACTGCCGAGTTCAGAGGCTCAACTGCCGAGTTCAGAGGTGGTAATAAATACAAAACTCACCTTGACAGCGCTATCCCTATCTCACTCATTTCCCATGCCTCCCCTGCTCCCTGCCCCCCCTGCTCCCCCTGCTCTCCCACTCCCCACTCCCTTTTAAGTTAAGACAGAAGGATGACTCAATGGCTGCATCAGCAATTTTACGGTTGGAGAATGTAACCCTCAAATTTGCTCAAATGAATGCTCCGGCGGTGGCTGGGGTGAGTTTAGCGTTAGCACCAGGGGATGTTCTGGGGTTATTGGGGCCTTCAGGGTGCGGGAAAACTACGCTCCTTAGAATTATTGCTGGGTTTGAGTCGCCACAGACGGGAACTGTAGAAATTGCTGGACAATTAGTAGCGGGTGATGGTCATTGGATGCCACCAGAGCAACGCAATTTTGGGATGCTGTTTCAAGATTATGCTTTGTTTCCACATTTAACTGTGGCTGAGAATATTGCTTTTGGCTTGCAGTCGGTGAAAAAAAGCGAACGCCGCCAAGAAGTTGCAGAGTTATTAACGCTAGTCAGACTCCCAGGAATAGAAAAGCGCTACCCTCATGAATTATCTGGTGGGCAACAACAACGGGTAGCCCTTGCCCGTGCTTTAGCTCCCCAACCGAAACTTCTACTATTAGATGAACCCCTGAGCCATCTAGACTTACAAGTGCGGCTGAAATTGCGCGAGGAAGTGTTAGCAATTCTCAAAAATAAAGGTATATCGGGTATCTTTGTCACCCACGATCAACAAGAAGCCCTAGCGATCGCTGACCAATTGGCGGTGATGCGACAAGGCAAATTCGAGCAAGTAGGCACACCAGAAGCGATTTATACTCAGCCAGCATCTCGCTTTGTAGCCGAATTTGTCACCCAAGCCAACTTTTTGCCAGCGCAGTTGCAAGGAAATTGCTGGGCAACCGAAATTGGATGTTTTGCCGTGGAAAGTAAGATTTTTCAAGACAAAGGAGATTTAATGATCCGCGAAGAGGACATTATTTTGCACCCAGCTAGTGATGGTGCAATGAAGATTAAGACACGTTTCTTTTTAGGACATGAATATCGATATAGCTTGTATACTCCCTCTGGAAAGAAGTTGTATGCACGAACACCAGCCAGCATAGCTTTACCCATTGGTACACAAGTAAATCTGTCAATAGCAAAAACAGCCAACTTAAAGTTGTTCAACAATCATCAGTCAACAGTCAACAGTCAACAATCAACAATTAACAGAAAATATTATGAATTGGGAAATTGCTCTAGCTAGTTTTGCTAGCTCTTTAATTGAATTAGTCGAGATTCTCGGTATAGTCATCGTTGTCGGCAGGTTGGCAGGTTGGCGTAATGCCTTGGTTGGTTCAGGCGGTGGCATTGCCTTGACGTTACTGCTATCTCTGGTCTTAGGAAAAAGTTTGACGCTGATCCCTGTAGATATTCTCAGGATTGTGGCGGGAGTTTTACTACTACTTTTTGGGCAAAAGTGGACGCGTTCCATAGTTAGATATTACGCCGGTCTTCCCAAAAAGCGTAAAGGTGGCGGGGAAGATAGCCTAGAAGAGCAACTAGCAAAAGATGAGAATCAATCTGGCTGGAACTGGTTTGCTGTTGTCACCACCTTTAAGGCTGCGTTGTTGGATAGTGTAGAAGTAGCGATCGCAGTTGTAACTTTGGGTGCAGCTGAAAGTGAATGGCTAGAAGCAATTAGCGGCGCTGGTTTTGCAACATTTGCTTTAGTCGTGTTTGCCTTCTTATTCAGAGCGCCACTCCAGCAAGTACCCGTCAAACCGATGAAATTTGTAGCTGCAATGCTGCTGATGGGATTTGGTGTTTATTGGCTGGGTGCAGGATTGGATGTGGAATGGCCTGGTGGTCACTGGGCAATTATTTGGTTGCCTTTAGCTTGGGGTGTGGGTATGGCGATCGCCTCGGCAATTTGGCGCTGGCAAGTTAGTTTACAAAAACCAGAAGAAGCGATCGGTTAAAGAAGAATTCAGAATTCAGAAGTCAGAAGTCAGAAGTCAGAATTCAGGAGCGGAACTGGAGACGTTTCCGTTGCTCCAGTCAGAATCACACAGAATTGAATTCTGAATTCTGGCTCCTGACTCCTGAATTCTGTTTTTTAAGTGACTACTAAATTTTTAACAATTCGTTAATTCTAATTACTCTCAAAGTAACCTCAACTTACCCTGCTCTTAACTAGGAAATAGGAATATTGGCTGCGTAGGAAAGAAATTTTGATGTGTGAGAACACCAAATGCTCAATTTCAAGCGGAAACGATATCTTCTACTTAGCCTGCTGATAGCAGTGGTGGTCGTAGTAAGCAGTATACAAATAGTTACAGCCCAGCTTGCTACTAGCCGTGTTGGTGATCTACCTAAAGGTGGAGCATTACTACCCACAGGTCAAGTGATTACACCCGCAGCTGCCCCAGGCTCTACTTTTGCCCGTCTAGCTACTGGTTTGCGTGCTGATGATAATGCTGATGCGGCTGAAGCTGTCACAACCACTCTCAGCCCCGATGGTAAAACTCTCCTGGTACTAACCAGTGGCTATAACCAGAACTTCAAAGATCAAAATACTGGTGCTAATCTCACCTATCCTGTTTTAGATCCATTAACTGGTAAACCCAGTGGTACAACTACCCCTAAAGCTGAATGGGTGTTTGTCTTTGATGTCAGCAGTGAAAAGTTAGTTAAACGCCAACAAATTAATATTCCCAATACCTACAATGGTTTGGCGTGGGCAAAAGATGGCTCACGCTTTTATGTATCCGGTGGTATTGACGATCGCGTTTATGTTTATGCCTCTAATGGTAATAAATACGTACCCGATGCTCCGTTTATTCTCTTAGGTCACAACTCTAACCAAACTGCCCCCTTCCCAGCCTACGATGGTGGTTTGTTGAAAGGTACACCCGCTAGTGCTTCCGCTACAGGTGCAGTTGTCGCAGGTCTGACTGTCAGTCAAGATGGCAATACATTGGTAGCCGCTAATTTTGAGAATGACTCCATCTCAGTTGTTGATGCTGCTAACCGTCAAGTACTCAAAGAAATAAAGTTTTTTAGACCAGGCGATAAGATAGCAACTGGGGAATTTCCTTTTGATGTTGCCCTCAAGAGTACAAATAATGGTATAGCCGACAAAGTTTTCGTGAGCAGTCAGCGCGACAATGAAGTAGTAGCTGTTAACATTGCTTCTAGAGGAATTACCCGTATACCTGTAGGTAGCCAACCTAACAAGATTCTACTTTCTGCTGACCAAAATAAACTATATGTAGCTAACGGTAATAGTGACTCAATTTCAGTCATCGATACCAATAGCGATCGCGTTGTTCAGACTATATCTCTGTCTCGACCCAACGATCAATACAAAGGGGCAAATCCCAACTCTGTGGCTCTCAGCCCAGACCAACGTACACTTTACACTACCTTAGGTGGTGAAAATGCTGTTGCTGTTGTAGATTTGGGTTCTGGTCGGTTAACTGGACGCATCCCCACTGGCTGGTATCCTAATTCTGTCAGTGTCAGCAAAGATGGTAAAAAGCTGTTTGTTGTCAACGCCAAGAGCAATTCTGGCCCCAACCCTTCCCAAAATCGCACCACACCCGCAGGACTTGCCCGCAACACTACCTTTAGAAATGAGTACAACTGGGCTTTAGAAAAAGCTGGCATAGCAGTTATTCCAGTTCCTCAAGGTGGCGCTTTAGCTTCACTGTCACAGCAGGTAGATAGAAATAACGGTTTTGATAATCGCCGTCCCGACCGGACAATGAGGTTTTTGCAAGATAAGATTAAGCACGTCATTTATGTGCTGAAAGAAAACCGCACCTATGACCAAGTTCTGGGTGATTTACCTGTTGGTAACGGCGACCCTGCATTAACTTTATTTCCAGAACCCATTTCACCCAACCATCACAAGCTAGCTCTAGATTTCATCACTTTTGATAACTTCTACGATTCTGGTGAATCTAGTGGTGTGGGTTGGAACTGGTCTACCTACGGACGGACTACTGATTACACAGAAAAAACCCAATCGGTACTTTACGGTAATGCTGGATTTAACGGTTTGACCTACGATTACGAAGGTGTTAATCGTAACATCAATGTTGCTTTACCACAAACTAACTCTAATGCTTCCCAATTTAATACACGGGTGACAGGAGTTTTAGATGGCTCCGGTAAATCTGCGATTTTACCTGGAAATCAGGATGTCAATGCTCCCGCAGGCGATGGTGAACTATCACCAAATGCTGTTGGTGGTTATCTTTGGGATGCCGCTTTGCGTGCTGGTAAGACTGTACGTAATTATGGCTTCTACGTTGATGGTAACTACAGCACTAGTCAAGCAGATCCCACAAAACCCGACCCCACTAACCCACTTTACATTCCCATTTCCCCAACTCCTGCGGCTGATAACATCCCTCAAGCTGTAGCAGCAAAAACCGTATTGTTGGATAAAACCGACAATTATTTCCGGGGATACGACCAGAAAGAACCAGATATCTATCTCTACAACGAATTTGCCCGTGATATTGATAGCTATTTGGCGAGAAATACACTGCCTAACTTCACAATGGTACGTTTACCTCACGACCATTTTGGCGACTTTGACAATGCTGTGGCTGGGATAAATACTGTTCCACTACAAATGGCTGATAACGATTATGCTGTCGGCTTGTTGGTAGAGAAAATCTCCAAGTCTCCTGTGTGGAAAGAGACTGCGATCGTTATTTTAGAAGATGATTGCCAAAACGGCCCTGACCACGTAGACAGTCATCGCTCGGTAGCTTACATCATTTCGCCTTACACTAAACGAAAAACACTGATCAGCACTAACTACAATACAGTTAGCGTGATCCGAACAATGGAAGACCTATTGGGAATCGGCTACTTAGGTATGAATGATGCCAATGCCAAGCCGATGTCGGATGCTTTTACTAGAGATCCTGACTTTACACCTTACACCGCAGTTGTACCCGGTAATTTATGTACTACTGCTGTAGATCCCAACCTTGTACCAGCTTGTAAAGATCCTAATGTCCAAAAGACAGCTGCTGTACCATCCTTGCATAATCAACAATGGTGGGCGCAAGCAACCAAAGACTTCTACTTTGAAGTAGAAGATAAGCTTGATGCAGAGGAATTTAACCGTGTGCTTTGGGCTGGCATTAAAGGCGATAATGTGCCTTATCCCACAGAGCGCAGTCATGCTGACCTCCGTCAAAATCGCGCTCAATTACTTCCAAACCAAGCAAAATCCTAGTTAATAGAAGTACTAAAGTGCTTACTACAAACCTACTAGATTAATACTTAATTAGTATTAATGGTAGTTGTTATAGAACTCCGGTTTTTTCGAGAAACCGGAGTTCTAAATTTGACGGTTTGCATCTGTTGCTTTATTTTGGAGGATTGGTATTGTATCATGTCCGCATAATTAGTTGTGATTCCCACAGTCATTGCACCCCACACGCCA